>JAEXUU010000647.1 GCA_023452965.1 Pseudomonadota bacterium
CGCCCCGGCGCAGACCACCGGGACATTGACCGAGCCCAGCGTCGCCTTGACCGTGCCCTTGGCCGAGATCGCCCGCGACCAGACCGGAAAGCCCATGCGGGTCAGAACCCGGACATCGCGCACCCCGGCATCGATGACGAGGCCGACGCCGCCGCGCGCCATCAGCGAGGTCGCGAGCAGGTCGCCGAACATGCCGTCGGTATTGTCGGTGGTGCAGGCGACGACGAGGACGTCGCCGGGCTTCACCTGCTCGATCGCGACATGGATCATCCAGTTGGCGCCGGGCTGGGCCAGCACCGTGACAGCGCTGCCGGCGATCTGCGCGCCGGCATAGATCGGCCGCATATAGGGCTTCATCAAGCCGCTGCGCCCCATCGCCTCATGCGTGGTCGAGACGCCGAGTTCGGCCAAGGATGCGATGTCGGCGGCAGCGGCGCGCCTGTTCGTCCTGACGACCACGGGCTTCATGCCAGCGTCTCCAGCGCTTCCGGGAAGAGGCGCTGATACGCCTCGCCATAGGTCATCGCCTTGCCGGAATTGCGCCCGCCCTGCATGCCGCGGTTCAGCGCGACGCGGTTGTAATATTCCCAGAGATGCTTCTGGGCGGCGAGGATCTCGAACGCCTGGCGCTTCACCTCCCAGACCTCGTCGATGTTGAGAATGACATTCGGCTTGAAATTGCATTGCTCGGGCTGGTGCGGCTCGAACAGGAAGAGCGGCGGCGCCGCATAGGCGCGCTCGGGGTTGGGCTTGTGGCCCGCCGCCTGGGCGATGATGCGCGCCTCCTGGGCGAAGCGCGTCGCCTCGGGATGGTCGACATTATAGGGGTCTTCGAGCGCGTGGGTCAGCACGAAGCTCGGATTGAGTTCGTGGAAGATGTCGATCGCACGCTCCAGCATCGGCTCGGTCGTGCGCAGCGGATAGTCGCCGGCGTCCATGAACTCGATCTCGGCGCCGAGCAGCGCAGCGGCGCGCTCGGCCTCGTCGCGGCGCTGCGCCTTGACGTCCGCCATCTTCACCCCCGCCTTCTTCCAGGCGAACTGGCTCTCGCCGCGCTCGCCATAGGACAGGCAGAGTATCTTGACGCGGAAGCCGCGCCTTGCGTGCAGCGCGATCGCGCCACCGGCGCGCCAGACGAAATCGCCGGGATGGGCGGTAACGACCAGACCTGTTTTCTGCGGGCTCGGCATCGATCGAAAGTCCTCTTGTCGCGAACTCAGGCGGCCGGCCGCGGCGCCACGAAGGCCTGGCCGTCCATCAGGATGCGGGCGGTACGCAGCAGCCCGGCCCGTTCGACCACCGGCTTCTCGGGCGTGCCGCCGACCGTCAGGCGCACGGTGAACTCGCCGGTGGGATGCTCGCCCGAGAGCGAGCGCTCCCTTCCCGAAGGCATGATGGCGACGGAAGCCGCCGGCGATCCCGGCAGGGCAGCGGCGGTCGCGACCGTGACGGCGGCGAAAACGCCGATCGAGGCATGGCATTCATGGGGGATGACGCTGCGCGTCGCGAGGGCGCCACCGGCGCGCGGCGCCGCGACGAGCGCGATCTTCGGCACGACCTTGCCGGAGACGTCGCCGAGATTCATCAACGGGCCCGCTGCCAGCCTTATGCGCTCGATGCGCGCCTTGAGCTCGAGATCCTTGTCGAGCTCTTCGCGCGACTCATGGCCGGTGCGGCCGAGATCGGCAGCCCGCATCACGATCACCGGCATGCCGTTGTCGATCAGCGTGGCCTCGACGCCGTCGACGATGTCGACCGCATTGCCGGTGGGCAGCAAAGCGCCGCAGACCGAGCCTTCGGTGCCGAGGAAGCTGATATCGATCGGCGCCGAGGTGCCAGGTACGCCGTCGATCCGCGCTTCTCCGGTGACGCCCGCCTGCCCGTCGCCGGTCTGCATCACGAGATCGGCGACGGTACCGGTGTTCAGCGTGCGGACGCGCACCGTCGTCGAGGCGCCGGCCGCCGGGACGAGGCCGCGCGCCAGGGCGAAGGGCCCGATGCCGGCGAGGATGTTGCCGCAATTCGGGGTCGTGTCGACGCTGGCGGTCTCGATCCCGACCTGCGCGAAGAGGAAATCGATGTCGCAGTCCGGCTCGGTGGAGCGCGAGACGATCGCGACCTTGCTGGTCAGCGGATGGGCGCCGCCGAGGCCGTCGATCTGGCGCTTGTCGGGCGAGCCCATCACCGCAAGCAGGATGGCGTCGCGCTCGGCCGGATCGGAAGGCAGGTCCTCGCGGAGGAAATAGGCGCCCTTGGAGGTGCCGCCGCGGATCAGCATGCAGGGTATCGCGATCTGCATCGGCTCTCGGCCTCCGGCCGTGATCTTGGCGCCAGCGATGAGGCCGTGGCTCGAACCTGAACGGGCCGGGATCGCAGACAGCCGCGACCTCGCCGCCAACGCGGCCCGGCGCGGTATCCTGTTCCTCCCGTTCGCCGCGACCATGGCCGCCGGCGATTGCTTATTCAAATGACAAGAATGCAGCGTTTCATGCACAACTCTCAGTAATCGATCAGCTGGTCAGGCGCTCGCTCTTCAGCGCGTCGACGACCAGCGAGAGCAGTTCGCGCGCTGCGGGCTTCAGGGCCACGCCTTTGCGCGTGATGATCCCGAGCGTGCGGGTCACCGTCGGCGAGCGCAGCGGGATCGCCGCCAGCTCCTCGGCGGCGGCAATGTCGAGCGCGAGCTGCGGCAGGATGGTGAAGCCGAGGCCGGCACGGACGAAACTCACCGCGGTCGCGACACGCTGGACCTCGTAGCGCCAGGCGAGCTTCTCGCGGCGGGCGCCGAGCGCATCGTCGATCAGGATGCGATTGCCGGTTTCGGCGCTGATGCGGACCAGTGGCAGGCCCTCGAGCTGGGTCCAGGTCAGCGAAGGCGCGGCCGCGAGCGGCGAATTGCGCGGGCAGACCAGCACGAAGGGCTCCTTGACCACCGGCTTGAGATCGAGGTCCCAGCGGTTGGCGGCGACGATGGTGATGCCGAACTCGGCCTCGCCGGACTGGACCTTGTCGGCGATCTCCGAGGCGGAATTGTCGTGCACCCTGATGTGGATGTCCGGATGGCGGCGCACGAACTCCGCAATCACCTCCGGCATGCTGCGCATCGCGATGGTCGGCAGGCAGCCCACCTCGACGCTTTCCCCCACCTCTTCGGCGTCGAGACGCAATTCGTCGAGGGATGTACCGAGCTCCTCGAAGATGCGGCGGGCCTTGGGCAGGAGGGCGGTGCCGGCCTTCGTCAGGGAGACCTGGCGCGTCGTCCGCTGCAGGAGCTGGATACCGAGCCCCTCCTCGAGCTTGCGGATGCGGTGGCTCAGCGCCGTCTGCGACAGGTTGAGATGGGAGGCAGCAGCATGGAAGCTGCCGCGCTCCGCGATGCTTACGAAGGCCTGCAGGCCGAGCACGTCGATCCTCACAAGCGGCCCTTCCCTGCGCATGGTCGGTTCTGATGCAAGATTTTCATCAAACCGGAGATTGTTCAAATCCACCTTTTCGCGGCCTCTGTGCAGCAGCTCCCAGAATATCGCGATCCTCGTTGCGAGACTGATTCCGAACTTGCCCGCAAGATATTGGTGGTGCTTAGAAATTGTGCGGCATCTTCGCCAGTGGGAGCGGCGGCGAACTCACGGCATGGGCCCGCCCCCATCGTAACGCCGTGCCTCGCCTTGACGAATCCCGCCGCAGGCTGACTTCATCCGGCCAGAGGCATGATGTTCCGTTTCATCCACTCATCGGACCTGCATATCGGCAAGCGCTTCGGCAATATGCCGGAGGAGCTGCGCGGCCGCCTGCGCGATGCCCGCCACACCGTGCTCGACCGGCTCGCCGCCCAGGCACGCGCCGCGGGCGCCGGCACGATCCTGCTCGCCGGCGACTGCTTCGACACGGAGACGCCGAGCCCGGCCATGTTGCGTCAGGCGCTCGCCGCCATGGCCGGCCACACCGGCCTGCGCTGGGTGATGCTGCCGGGCAACCATGATTCCCTGCTCGCAGACGAGCTATGGGCCGCCGCCCGCTCAGCCCTGCCGGCCAATGTCGTGCTGGCGACGGAACCGGAGCCGATCCTGCTGGAAGCGGCAGTCGCGCTTCTCCCCGCCCCCTGCACGACGCGCCGCCCCGGCCGCGACCTGACCGAATGGATGGACAGGGCGGCGACACCGGAAGGCGCGCTCAGACTCGGCCTCGCCCATGGCGCGATCCAGAGTTTTTCCGAGGACGGTTCCGGCCTCGACATCATCGCGCCCGACCGCGCCTCCCGCGCCGGGCTGGACTATCTCGCGCTCGGCGATTGGCATGGCCAGATGGCGGTCAATACCCGCAGCTGGTACAGCGGCACGCCGGAACCCGATCGCTTCAAGCATGGCGAGCCCGGGCGGGCGCTGCTCGTCAGCCTGCTAGGCCCGGGCGCCCTGCCCGAGGTCACCCCGGTCGAGACCGGCAGCTTCGCCTGGCGCAGCCTTTCCCTGGAACTACTCTCCGGCGACGATGCCGCAGCTCTGCTCGCCGCCGCGCTGCCGGGTGGAGCCGCCCGCCGCCAGACGCTGTTGCGCATCGTCGCCTCCGGCCGCCTGCGCCCGCCGGCACGGATGGCGCTCGAAGCCGAGATCGCAGCCGTCTCCCCGGAATTCGCCGATCTCCAGCTCGACAGCGAAGCGCTGGCCGGCGATTGCGAGGATACCGATCTCGACGCGATCGATCGGGCCGGCGCCCTGCGCCAGGCCGCAGAGTTGCTGCTCGCCGAGAGCCGCGATGAAAGCCGCCCGGAGGCCGAGCGCGAGATCGCCGGCGAGGCGCTGGTGCGGCTGTTCTCCTATTGCGACGCGATGCAGCCATGAAGCTGACCGCGCTGCGCCTCCACAATGTCCGGCGCTTCGCCGGCACCGGCATCGCCGTCGAAGGCATCGGCGACGGCGTCAACGTGCTCTGCGCCGTCAACGAGTTCGGCAAGTCGACCTGCTTCGACGCGCTGCATGCGCTGTTCTTCCAGCCCTATAGCGGCACGCCCGGCGCGGTGCAGGCGCTGCGGCCCTATAGCGGCGGCAGCCCCCTGGTCGAGGCCGATATCGCGACGCCCGAGGGTGCGTTCCGCCTGACCAAGCAGTTCTACGGCGGCAAGCGGGCGATGGTGCGCGAGCTTTCGAGCGGCCGGCTGATCGCGCAGGCCGACGAGGCGGAAAAGTTCATCGGCGCTCTGGTGCAGGGCGGCACTACCGGCCCGGCGGGTCTGCTCTGGGTGCGTCAGGGCATCACCGGCATCGAGCGGCGCGCCAAGAGCGAGGAAGAGAGCGAGAAGCGGGCGCGCGAATCCGTGCTGGTCTCGGTGCAGGGCGAGGTCGAATCCCTGACCGGCGGCCGACGCATGGCGCAGGCCGTCGCCGCCTGCGATGAGGAACTCTCGCGGCTCGTCACCGCGACGCGACGGCCAAAGGCCGGCGGCCCCTACGCCCTCGCTCTCGACGAGCGCGACCGCCTCGCCGAAGCCGAGCGCAAGCTGGCGACCGAGGTCGCCGAACTACGCGCCGCGCTCGACCGGCGCCGCAGCATTCGCAACCGGCTGGACGAACTCGAGGATCGCGACGAGGAGAATGCCCGGCGCAGCGCCCTGGCGCAGGCCGAGAAGGACCTCGCCACCGCCAAGACCCAGGGCGAGGCGCTGAAGACGGCCGAGGCGCAAGCCGCACTGGCCGGCAGCCAGCGCGATGCGGCCAACCAGGCGCTCTCGACCTATCGGCGCAGCCTGGCACGCCTTGCCGAATTGCAGGCCCTCGAAAGCGAGGGCACGGCCAAGCGCGACGACGCCCTGGCCCGACAGCGCGCCGCCGCGGAGTTCGGCCGGGCCGCCGCTGCCGCGGTCGAGGCCGCCGAAAGCGAGGAAAGGCAGGCGCGCGATCTGCTCGCCCGGCTGGAGAAGGCCCTGCGGGCCCGGGAGGCGGCTGAGCGTCTCGCCGGCTTGCGCGAGGCCCATGCCCGCGCGGAGGCCGAGCGCGCGGCGATCGAAGCCATCGAGGCCGAGATCAGGGCGCTCGCCCTGCCTGCAGCCGGCCTGCGGCAGCTCGAAGCGCTCGAAACCGAACTCGTCGGGCTGCGTGCCGTCGTCGCCGCGCGGATGCCGCTGCTGCGCGTCGATTATCGCGACGGCGTCGCCGCGGCCGTCAGCATCGCCGGCACGGCACTGGCCGATGGCGAAGAGAAGGCCCTGACCGGCAGCACCAGCCTGGACATCGCCGAGATCGGCAAGATCACATTGACACTGCCGCAGGGCCAGGACGGACAGGCAGAGCTCGCTCAGGCCGAGGCCCGGCGGGAAAAGGGGCTGAAACTGCTCGGCATCGCCAGCCTTGCCGAAGGCCGTCAGCGCGAAGGCAAGCTCCGCGAACTGGAGACGGCGTTGCGACTCGGCCAGCAACGTTTTGCCCTGCTGGCGCCGCAGGGTCTGGCCGCGCTGCAGGAGAGCATCGCCCGGCTGGAGGCCCAGCGCGGCGAAACCATCGAGATCAAGGCTGATCCGGAAGTCGCTCGCCTTGCTCTCGAAGCCGCCGAGGCCCGCGTCACCACATCGCGCAACGCCGTGCGGGAGGCCCAGCCGCAGCGCGAGGCTGCCGATGCCGCCATTCTTGCCGCCGAGCGGGCCCTCGCGGCGGTCGCCTCCGAGCGCACCGGGCTCACGGGCCTGTTAGGAGCCGAGGAGGGCCGCGCGGCCCAGGTGGCCGGGCTCGAAGCGGGTTTCGCGCGGGCCGAAGCCGAACTGGCGACGGCCTCGGAACGCGTCGAGAGCCTGCGCGCCAGCGCGATCGACCTCGCCGGCGCCGAGGCGAAGCTGCGGCGGATGCGCTCGATCGTCGATTCCACCGCGAACGAGACCGCGAAACTGCGGGAGGATGCCGCCGAGCTCAACGGCCAGATCCGCGCCCGCGCCGATGCCGCCGTCGAGGAGGCCTGGCAGGAGACCAGCGAGAAGCTGGCGGCGGCCGAGAAGCGCCGCGCCGGGCTGGAACGAGAGGTCGCCCTCCTCTCGCGCCTGCGCGACGCGCTGGAAGCGGCCCGCACCACGGCGCGCGACCACTACTTCCGCCCGGTGATGGCCGAATTGAAGCCCCTGCTCGGGCTGCTCTTCGAGGATGCCTCGGTCACCTTCGACGAGGAAACCCTGCTGCCGCGCACGGTCCGCCGCAACGGCCTCGAGGAGCCGGTCGGAGTGCTCAGCGGCGGCATGCGCGAACAACTCGCCGTGCTCACCCGCCTCGCCTTCGCCCGGCTGCTCGCCAAGGATGGCCAGCCGGCCCCCGTGATCCTCGACGACGCGCTGGTCTATTCCGACGACGACCGCATCGAGCGCATGTTCGATGCCCTGCACCGGCAGGCCAGCGACCAGCAGATCATCGTCTTCTCCTGCCGTCAGCGCGCCTTCTCCCAGCTCGGCGGCAACATCCTGCGGATGAAGCCGTGGATCCCGGAAGGTTGACAGCTTTCTCGCCGGCAAGCTTGGAAATCATCTAAACTACTGATTTATTTTACATTTTATCCTGCACCGGGTATCACCGACCGATCTCCCCGAGGTCGTGATGTCACCTGGTCCTGTTTCCGAACCTTCGTCCGGCGGAATGCTGAAGCTGTTTTCGGACAGCCTTTCGCTCAAGGCCGGAACCTTCTTCATCGCCGAAGGCGAAAGCGTGACCGGCCCAATGCGCTCGGGGCTCACGGTCGGCGTGATGCTGGACGGGCGCCAGACGCTGGAGCTCGACGACCGGCCGCCGGTGATGATCGACGGCCCGGCCCTGCTCGTCGCCGCCAATGGCGGCGAGCATATCCAGCAGCGCACCGGCCTGACGGGCGGCGCGGTGCGCTGCGCGCTGATGCAGTTCGAGCTGGACTTCGTCGCGCGTGAATTCGGCGCCGAACTCTCGCGACTTTTGCTGCTGTCCGGCCCTGACGATGCCGGCCTCTGGGTCCGCCCGGCGAGCGCCGAACTGCGCGCTCTTGCGCTTCAGATGGCGGAATGCCGCGTCGGCGACTCGCTCCGCAGCTTCTATCTCGCCGGCAAGGCGCTCGAACTCGGGGCGCTCGCCGTCAACGAGATCATCGGCGAGCGGCCGGTTCGGCCGGCGAAGCTCGATGCGCGCACGCGCGAGCAGATCCAGGCGGTGCGCGAGATCCTGGAGCAATCCCTGCAGGAACCGCCGAGCCTCTCGGAGCTGGCGCGTCGCACCGGCCTCAATCCGAGCAAGCTGACCTCGGCCTTCCGTGCCCAGTTCGGCACCAGCGTCTTCGGCTATCTCCAGGAGTACCGGCTGCAGCAGGCGCATGAACTGATCGCCAGCGGCGAGGCCAGCATCGCCGTCGCCGCCTTCCGCCTCGGCTACAGCCCGGCGCATTTCTCGAGCGCCTTCCGCAAGCGTTTCGGCATTTCGCCGAGCGCCTTGCGTTGACCACCAGCGGTTCCGCGCCTCGTTTTCTCTCGTTGAAGAGGTTCGAAACTGCAGCGAAAGAATTACTGCCGCGATCGAAAGCCGACTTCGTTGCCCCCAGTGCGGCGTTCCTGAAACAACCCGCACGGGTAATCCACCGCAAGGTGGCGGGGCAAAGGTCGGGTTCATGAACTTCATCATCGGCAATCGCACTGCGGCCAAGGCCTCGGTCGCGCTCGCGGCAATCATCGTCGGCTGGTCGGGCTCTGGCCACGCCCAGAACGCGCCGGCGATCGGCCTCGACACGATCGAGGTCCAGGGCGAGCGGGCGAACGGGCCGGTCGACGGCTATGTCGCGCGGCGCAGCGCCACCGCGACCAAGACCGACACGCCGCTGATCGAGACGCCGCAATCGGTCAGCGTCGTGCCGCGTGCGCAGATGGACGACCAGGGCGTACAGAGCGTCAGCCAGGCACTGCGCTACAGCGCGAGCGTTCTGGGTGAAACCCGACTCTCCTCAGGACGTTACGACAGCGTCTTCATCCGCGGATTCGGCGGCAGCGGCGGCAGCGCCGGCTTCATCAACAATCTCGACGGCCTGCGCTTGCAGC
>JAEXUU010000514.1 GCA_023452965.1 Pseudomonadota bacterium
GGGCGCGCTGCCCGAGAGGGCCAGTGCCAGGGCCGTTCCGGCCTTGCCGAATGGGTAGCCTGCGAGCCAGCCAAATCCGGTCAGGCTCATCCCCTCGGCGAGATACCAGGGGATGAGCGCATAGCCGAGCCAGCCGACCAGCAGCGCGAGCCGGGTCGCGGGACGCATCGTCTTGATCTCGCTTTCGTCAGTACCGGATCACTTCGGCAGCGCCTTGATTTCCTTGTCCCACTTGGTCAGCAGGCGGACGCGCTCGGCCGAGGAGCCGTAGTTGACGAAATCGTAGTTGATCAGCTTCATCTCCGACATCTTCGGCGCCTGCGCCGGGACCGGAGCGTTCTTGTTCGAAGGCACCTGGTAGGACTTGGCGGGGGCGCCGAGGGCCTGGGCCGCCGGCGTCAGGGCCCAGTCATAGAACTTCTTGGCGTTGTCGAGATTGCGCGCGCCCTTGATGATCGACATCGAGCCGATCTCGTAGCCGGTGCCTTCGCAGGGAGCGACCGGCTTGATCGGGTCGCCCTGCACCGCGAACACGACGGCGTCGTGGATGAAGACGATGCCGACCGCGGTCTCGCCCAGGCTCGCTGCCTTGGCCGGTGCGGCGCCCGATTTGGTGTACTGGCTGATGTTCTTGTGCAGGGCCCTGAGATAGTCGAAGCCCTTGTCCTCGCCCATCAGCTGCACCACCGTCGCGAGCAGCGTATAGGCCGTGCCCGAGGAGTTCGGGTCGGCGACCTGGACGTCGTCCTTCAGCTTGGGATCGAGCAGGTCGGCCCAGCATTTCGGCTCGGCGAGGCCCTTGGCCTTGATCTGCTGCGTGTTGAAGCCGTAGCCGAGCGCGCCGGCATAGATGCCGACCGTGCGCTTCTTGGCGGCGTCCCATTGCGAGATCGCCCAGGGATGCAGGTCCTTGTTGACCGGCGATTCATATTCGAGGGTCAGGCCCTCCTCGGCTGCCTGGAGATGCGGGTCGCCCGTGCCGCCCCACCAGATGTCGCCACGCGGATTCGAGGCCTCCGCCTTGACCTGCGCATAGACCTCGCCGGCCGATTTGCGGGTCATCGCGACCTTGATGCCGGTTTCCTTCTCGAAGGCACCGCTCATCGCGCGGCACCATTCCTCCTGGACGCCGCAATACATCACCAGCGAGCCCTGCGCGCTGGCCGGTGTCGCCGCGAGCAGCGCGCCGCCGGCGAGCGTCGCCAGGAGCCCCGCCCGGAGCCAGTTGGATTTCTGCATGTCGTCCTCCCCGATGGTTGATTTTTGTTCTTTTGTTCTTGCAGCGATACTGATGGTTCGCGGGAAAAGATCAATCACCCTTGCGCCGGCAAATGATCCCGGTGATCCGTTCCAGCTCGGCCGAGAGGCCGGGTGTGCAGCAGAGGATCGGGTTGCCGGTGCGGATGCCGTCGCCGGCGAAGAAGTCGTTGAGATCGGCGCCGGCTTCGGCAGCGATCGCCATGGCGGCCGCGACGACCCAGGCATTGATGTGGTGCTCGGCATAGCCGTCGGTCCGACCGACCGCGACATGGCAGATGCCGAGCGTGCCGGAGCCGACGCGCCTGACCGATGCGCCCGCCACCAGCGTCCCCTGCACGGTGGCGAGATAGTCCGCGTGCGGAATCCGGGTCGACCAGCCGATCTCGATGCAGGAATGGGCCATGTTGGTCTGGCCGGAGACCTTGATCGGCTCGCCGTTCAGGGTCGCGCCGCGGCCGCGGCGGCCGCCATAGACTTCGTCCAGTGCCGGGGCGCTGACGATGCCGCTCTCGGGCCCGCCGTTCAGCAGGAGGCCGATCGCGATGCACCAGTAGCGGTCGCCATGGGCGAAATTGGCGGTGCCGTCGATCGGGTCGATGATCCAGACCGCGTCGGCCGCCTCGCCGCCTCCTTCTTCGCCGATCACGGCGTCGCCAGGGAAGAGCACCGCCAGCCGTTCGCGCAGGAAGGCCTCGACCGCGCCGTCGGCGACGGTGAGCCAGTCCTGTTCACCCTTCATGGTGATGCCGAGGCTGTCGCGCTTGTTGAAATAGTCGAGCGCCAGGCGGCTGGCCTCGACGACGAGGCCGAGGACGGCGAACTGGCGCAGTTCAAGATCGGCAGGCGACATGATCAGATCGTCTCCAGCGCGACGGCGACCGGCTTGCCGGTGCGGCGCGATTCGGTCGCGGCATCGGCCAGGATCTGGGCCTTGAGCCCGTCCTGCCCGGAGGGGGCCGGCTGGCGCCGGTCGCGCACGGCGGAAATAAAAGCGTCGAGTTCGGCGCGATAGGCGCCGGCATAGCGCTCGAGGAAGAAGTTCTGCACCGGGTCGGCGCGGAAGCCGGCGCCCGTCGCGATCTCGACCGTGGTCTCGTGGATGTTGCCGGCGCGCAGCATGCCTTGCGAGCCATGCACCTCGATGCGCTGGTCGTAGCCGTAAGTTGCCCGGCGCGAGTTCGAGATCTGGGCGATCTTGCCGCTCGCGGTACGCATCAGCACGGCGGCGGTGTCGACGTCTCCGGCCGCGCCGATCGCCGGGTCGACCAGGGCGGAGCCGAGCGCGAAGACCTCGACCGGTTCCTCGGCCAGCAGGAAGCGCGCCATGTCGAAATCATGGATCATCATGTCGCGGAACAGCCCGCCCGAGCGCTTGACGTAATCGACCGGCGGCGGCGAGGGATCGCGCGAGATCACGGT
>JAEXUU010000733.1 GCA_023452965.1 Pseudomonadota bacterium
GACCGAGGCGCCGGAGAGCTGCAGCGCCGAGGTGACGCCGAGCTTCTTGCGGACCATGAAGCCCTGGCCGTCATAGTAGTTCACGCCGGTGAAGAGCAGGCCGAGAGCGGTGTCGCGCGACATCGTCCAGGTCGAATTGCGGACCAGCACGTCGACTTCGCCGGACTGCAGCGCGGTGAAGCGGTCCTTGGCCGAAAGCGGGATGAACTTGATCTTGGTCGGATCGTTGAAGATCGTCGCCGAGATCGCCCGGCAGAGGTCGACGTCGAGGCCGACCCAGTTGCCCTGGGCATCCGGCAGACCGAAGCCGGCAAGGCCGGTATTGGAGCCGCAGTTCAAGGTATTGCGGCTCTTCACCTGGGCCAGGGTCTGCGGCGCCTGCGCCTGCGCCGTCGTCGCGGCGAACGCCAGGCCCAGCCCGGCGACCGCGGCTGCCATGATCTTTTTCATAGTACTCTCTCCCATTGGTTTCCCCACCGGCAACTGCCGACGGGAATGTGCCGGTAACCTGGCATCGTCGCGACTTGGTTGTCCCGTTTGATGCACAACTCCTGAGTGGTGTCCGGCGTCGGTCGATTGCCAGAGCGACCCATGAGCGTCAAGCAACGGCTCCCCTGCGCGCCTGCCTCTTTTCACCTCAAACATCACATGCGAGTTTCAGGGGGTGGTCAAGTGTGACCGCCTCCGATTCCTGCCCCGTTCCTGCCCCGCGGCCCGGCCGAGATCCCATGAAAAAGCTGTCATCGCCCGAATTCTCGCGCCTGCGCGAGAAGACCCGCCTTGTCCTTGCCGGCCGCGATCCGGCCGATTCCTATGGCTTCGTCAATCCGCCTATCGTCCGGGGGTCGACCGTCGTCTATCCGAACATGGAAGACTTCATGGTGCGCAAGGCGCGCTACACCTATGGCACGCAGGGCAACCCGACGATCGACGCGCTGCTGGCCGCACTGAACACGATGGAGGGCGGCGCCGGCACCGTGGTCTGCCCCTCCGGCCTGCTCGCCTGCACCTTGCCGATGCTGGCCGTGCTCTCCTCCGGCGATCACCTTCTGGTGACGGACAGCGTCTACCGGCCGACCCGGATCTTCTGCGACAAGATGCTGAAGCGCATGGGCGTCGAGGTCACCTATTACGACCCCGCCATCGGCGCCGGAATTGCCGACCTGTTCAAGCCCAACACCAAGGCTGTCTGGACCGAGGCGCCGGGCTCACAGACCTTCGAGATGCAGGACATCCCGGCCATCGTCGAGGCGGCTCATGCCCGCGACGTGCTGGTCCTGATGGACAACACCTGGGCGACGCCGCTCTTCTTCGATTCCCACAAGTTCGGCGTCGACCTCTCGGTCCAGGCCGGCACGAAGTACTATGCCGGCCATTCCGACGTGCTGATCGGCACGGTCTCGGCGCGGACGCCGGAGCTCTACAAGCGCCTGCGCGAGGCCTGGGAGACGCTCGGCGTGATCATCGCGCCGGAGGATGCCTTCCTGACCCTGCGCGGCATCCGCACCATGCACATTCGCCTGAAGGAGCAGATGCCGGCCGGCATCGAGATGGCGAACTGGCTCGCGGCGCGTCCGGAAGTGGCGCGTGTGCTGCACCCTGCCCTGCCGAGCGATCCCGGCCACGCGATCTGGAAGCGCGACTTCACCGGCGCCTCCTCGCTGTTCGCGATCGAACTCAAGCCGGTCCCGACCAAGGCGGTCGGCGCGATGCTGGACGGGCTCTCCCTGTTCGGCATGGGCGCGTCCTGGGGCGGCTATGAAAGCCTCGTCCTGCCCTTCGACTGCACGGCCTATCGCACGGCGACCAAGCCGGGCTTCGCCGGGCCGACGATCCGGCTGCATATCGGGCTGGAAGACCTCGAGGACCTCAAGGAGGACCTCGACGCCGGCTTCGCACGGCTGCGAGCGGCCGCCTGAGGCCCGATACGCCGATGCCGCCCGGCCCGGTGGTCTTCGCCTATCTCGACGAGCCGCCCTTCTGCTACCCCGGCAGGGGCGGCGGAGCCGAGGGCAGCGATGTCGAGCTCGTGGCCGCGACGCTCACCGCACTCGGCGTCACCAGCTTCGAGGCACGGCTCACCACCTTCGCCGAGCTGCTGCCGGGCCTGACCTCCGGCCGTTGGACGCTCACGACGCCGCTCTTCATCACCCCGGAGCGGCAGGCGATCGTGGATTTCAGCCGGCCGGTCTGGTCGCTCGCCGACGGACTGCTGGTGCGCTCGGGCGACCAAGGGCGACTGAGGAGCTATCGGGCGGTGGCGAGCGCCAAGGCCCGGCTGGTGGTCGTCGGCGGGCAGGTGCAGGAGCAGGCTGGCCTGCGCGCCGGCATCGCGCCGGAGAAAATTCTGAGGGTGGCGACACAGGAGGAAGCCGTGCAGGCGGTCAGCGATGGCCGCGCCGACGCCTATGCCAGCGTCGCCATGGCGCATCGCGGCTATCTCGCCCGCCGGCCGGATCCGTCGCTTGCAGTCGTCACCGTCAGCGACGGAGCGCCCGCCAGCGGCGCCTTCGCCTTCGGCAGGTCAAGCGCGGCGCTGCGCCGGCGCTTCGACGATGCGCTCGCCAGACTTCTGGGCAGCGAGCGGCAACGCGCCATGATGGCGCGCCACGGCTTCGGCGCGGATGAGTACTGAGCGCGCCGTTCAGCCCGGCCCGGAATTGGTATCCTCTCCGCGCGCCTTGGCCCGCAGGATGAACTGCAGATTGCGCAGGTAGACGAAAACGCCGAATCCCTGCCCGAGGATGAAGACGGGGTCGCGCCGGTAGAGCGCGTAGACGCGCAGCAGCGTGCCGCCGCCGATCGAGAACCACCAGAAGGTCATCGGCCCGACAGAGCGCTGCGCCTTCTCGCTGGCGATCCACTGCACCACGAAGCGCATGGTGAAGAGGCCCTGCGCGACGACGCCGAGCAGCACCCACCAGTCGACATTGTTGACGAAGACGTCGTGGAAATAGTCCCCGATCATGTTCTGCAGGTCGACGAGCATCAGCGCGCCTCCGCTACGATCTGCGGCACCCGCTTGCGGCGCCTGATCAGCCACCATACGCCCATCTGGTCTAGCATGCGGACCCAGAGCCGGTCGAAGAAGCCGTATTTCGAGACGCCGGTCAGGCGCTGGCGGTCACGCACGTCATGA
>JAEXUU010000005.1 GCA_023452965.1 Pseudomonadota bacterium
TTTCAAGATGGGGCGGCAAGGCGAGGCCTTGCAGATGCCGCTTGATCCGCCGCGCCCGCGAAGGGACAATGGAGCATGTACAACAGGCCCCTTGCCGCCAGATGAGCGCCTATACGCGCCCGGAATCGCCGGGCGGCCTGGTCGAGATCGACCAGCGCTCGCGCGAGATCTTCCGCCATATCGTCGATGGCTACCTCGCCACCGGCGAGCCGGTCGGCTCGCGCAACATCGCGCGCCTCCTGCCGATGACGCTGTCGCCGGCGACGGTGCGCAACGTCATGACCGATCTCGAAATGGCCGGGCTGATCTACGCCCCCCACACCTCGGCCGGGCGCCTGCCGACCGAGCGGGGCCTGCGCTTCTTCGTCGATGCAATGATGGAGGTCGGCAGCCTCACTTCGGAGGAGCGGACCCGCATCGAGGCGCAGATGCGCGCGGCTGCAAGCGGGCGCACCCTCGACGGCACACTGACCGAGGCTTCCGCCTTGCTGTCAGGTCTTTCGCGCGGAGCGGGTGTCGTCGTCACCACCAAGGCCAATGCCCGGCTGAAGCATATCGAGTTCGTTCGGCTCGATGCCAATCGCGCCCTCGTGGTGCTCGTCGCCGATGACGGCACGGTCGAGAACAGGTTGCTGGCGCTGCCGCCGGGGCTCCCTGCCTCGGCGCTGGTCGAGGCCGGCAATTTCCTCAACGCCCGCATCGCCGGCAAGACGCTTGCGGAGATCCGCCGCGAGATCGACGACAGCCGTGCCGAGATGGAGCGCGAGCTCGACGGGCTGACGGCGCGCCTCGTCGAGAGCGGCATCGCGACTTCGTCCGGTCCCTCCGGTGACCGGCATCTGATCGTCCGCGGCCAGGCCAATCTGCTCGAGGACCTCAAGGCGCAGGAGGATCTCGAGCGCATCCGCCTGCTCTTCGCCGATCTGGAGACGCAGACCGAGCTGATCGACCTTCTGACCCGGGCCGAGGCCGGCGACGGGGTGCGCATCTTCATCGGCTCCGAGAACAAGCTGTTCTCGATGTCGGGCTCTTCGATCGTCGCCGCGCCTTTCCGCGACGGCGAGCAGCGCATCGTCGGCGTGGTCGGCATCATCGGCCCGACGCGCCTTAACTATGCCCGGATCGTGCCGATGGTCGATTACACCGCGCGGGTGGTCGGGCGGCTGCTCGAAGGTGGACGATGAGACGGACTAGGCGGCTTTTGGCCGGTGTTCTGGCGGGAGCGATGCTGATGACGGGCGCTGGTGCGGCAACTGCGGACCTGCTCTCCGCTGCGTCTTCCGGCAATCTCGCCGAGGTCAGCCGGCTGATCGCTTCCGGGGCCAACCTCGAGCAGCGCGACGGGCAGGGCCAGACGCCGCTGCTGCGCGCCGTCGCCGGCAACCATGTCGCGGTCGCCAAGGCCCTACTCGCGGCCGGTGCGAGCCTCAATGCCCAGGCCGCCAACCAGGATACGCCCTGGCTGCTAGCCGGGGCCGCGGGCCGCAGCGAGATCGTCGCCGCCATGCTGCCGCTGAAGCCCGATCTCTCGCTGCGCAACCGCTATGGCGGCGACGCGCTGATCCCGGCCTGCGAGCGCGCCCATGTCGAGACGGTGAAGCTCCTCCTGACCAGCGGCATCGACGTGAACCACGTCAACAATCTCGGCTGGACCTGCCTTCTGGAGATCGTGATCCTCGGGGATGGCGGGCCGCGGCATCAGCAGGTGGCGAAGCTCGTTCTCGATGCCGGCGCCAATCCCAATCTCGCCGACAAGGACGGCGTCACCCCGCTCCAGCATGCCCGCAAGCGCGGCCAGAGCGAGGTCGCGAAGCTGATCGCTGCAAAGGGCGGGCGCTGAGGCTTATTCCAACCAGTCGGTGACGAAGTGCTCGCTGGCGTGGATGTCGATCGATTCCAGCGTGTCCGGTCCGAGGCTGCGAAATTTGTGCGGCACGCCGGCCGGCACCACCAGGATCTCGCCCGGTCCCGCCTCGATCTCCCGGTCGCCGATCGTGTATAGCGCCCGCCCGGCGCGGACGATGAAGGTCTCGGGGTAGGGATGGCTGTGCAGTCGTGGCCCCTTGCCCGGCTCGGCCCGGACGAAGATCAGCGAGACCTCGCCGCCGAAGCCTTGAACCTCGCCATGCCATTCGCCAGGCGTCTCGGACCAGTCCTCGCGGCGAACGGCGTGGGGACCTGCGTTCGCGCCGGCCATCTCAGCCGCGTGTCGCGATCACCGCCGCGGCGCCGGCCATGACGCCGCCGGTGAACCGGTTGATCCGGCGCATCGTGCGTGGGCTGGAGACCAGCCGGCGGGCGCGGTCGGCCGCATAAGCGTAGCCGAGCAGCGTGGTGTTGATGATCACCATGGTCAGCACCGCGATCTCGACGAAGAGCAGCGGCGTGATCGCGCTGAGATCGACCACCAGCGGCAGGATCGAGACGAAGAACACCATCACCTTGGGGTTGCCGAGCGTCAGCGCGATGCCGCCGAAGAACAGGCGCCAGCCCTCGCCGGGGATGGCCTCGGGCGCCTTGGTGCTATCGACCGGCGTGGTCCAGAGCTTCCAGGCGAGATAGATCAGATAGGCGCAGCCGGCATATTTGATGGCGACGAAGACGCCGTGGAAGCTCTGCATCAGCAGCGACAGGCCGAGCGCCGAAAAGGTCAGCCAGACGAGGTCGCCGGCGGCGATGCCGAGCACGAAGGGGACGGCGCGGCGAAAGCCGGTCGAGAGCGAGCGCGCGACCAGCGCCGCGATGCCCGGCCCCGGCGACGCGACCGCCAGGAAATAGACCCCGGCAAAGACCATGAATCCGGCGATGTCCATGCGTTCGGTTCCCTGCGCGCGCAGCTCTGCTGGCCGGCGAATTTAGCAGCGCGCAGCGCTTCTGTCCCATTGGCATGCGTGATGTCTGCGATCAGCGAGGGTGGGGCCTGCCGGGTTCAGCGCCCGGATACAGGTGCCTCAGGGCAGGGCGGCGACGTTGCCCGGCGTGACCAGAAGGCGCTGCGATTGCGGCGGCAGGTCGCCGAACAGAGCAGGGTCGGCGCCGGTCATCCAGACCTGGCAGCCGAGCTCGCCGAGCCCGGCATAGAGCGCGGCGCGCCGGCGCGGGTCGAGATGGGCGGCGATCTCGTCGAGCAGCACCAGCGGCGGCAGGTCGCTCATGCTCGCCACCAGCCGGGCATGCGCCAGGACGAGCCCGATCAGCAGTGCCTTCTGCTCGCCGGTCGAGCCCTGGCCGGCCGGAATGTCCTTCAAGGCATGGCGGACCAGAAGGTCGGAGGCCTGCGGCCCGGCGAGCGTGCGCCCCGCCGCCTTGTCGCGCGGCCGCATCTGCGCGAGCAGCTCGCGATAGCGGTCCTCCGCGTCGAGCGCCGGCAGGCTTGCGACCAGCGCGTCGATCTCGCCTTCCAGCCGGATCTGCGCATGCGGGAAGGGCGAGCTCTCGTCGCGGTTCTGCTCGATGATCGCCGACAGTCTCGCCACTGTCTCGGCCCGGGCGGCGGCGACCGCGACGCCGAGCTCGGCGATCTCGCGCTCGACCGAGTCGAGCCAGCGCCGTTCGAAGGGGCTCTCCTCGAGGATGCGGTTGCGCGAGCGCAACGCCTTTTCGAGCGCGTTGGAGCGCGTGCCATGGCTGGGGTCGACCGCGAGCACCAGCCGGTCGAGGAAGCGCCGGCGCTCGCCGGCCGAGCCGCGGAACAGGCCGTCGAGATCCGGCGTCAGCCAGACCAGGCGCAGATACTCGCTGAAAGCCGTCGCGGAGCCGGCCGGTGCACCGTCAATGCGCGCGAGGCGGGCGCGGCGGCCTTCGGCATCGGGCGGCTCCAGTCCGATGCCGAGCCTTGCCCCGTCATCGGCGAGCCCGACCGAGACGGCAAAGCCGCCATCGCCCGGCACCCGCACCATATCGGCGAGATCGGCCCGGCGCAGGCCGCGCCCGGGCGCGCACAGCGAGAGCGCCTCGAGGAGATTGGTCTTGCCGGCGCCGTTCTCG
>JAEXUU010000129.1 GCA_023452965.1 Pseudomonadota bacterium
CGTCTCGCCCAGGCCGAAGCGAACGCCACCGCCATGGTCAGCGAGGCGATCAGCCGCGGCGACATCCAGGCCGCCAATTTCCTGATCGCCGAGCGCTACACCGACGCGCTCAAGGCAATGGCCAGCGCCAGCAACAGCAAGCTGGTGATTGTTCCCGTCGAAGCCGCCGCGCTCGCCGGCACGGTCGGCGGCATCGCCCAGCTGACCAAGGCGGTTTTCGGCGAGGAGGCGATCGAGAGCCGCCGCGCCGGTTCGGTTCCGGCCGCCGGCCGCAGCCCCGGAGCCTGACATGCTCGACTGGTTCGCCTCCTTCGGCGGCTGGGCCTGGATCGTGCTCGGCCTCGTCCTGATCGGCGGGGAGACGCTCGCGCCAGGCGTCTTCCTGCTTTGGCTCGGCCTCGCGGCGCTGCTCACCGGCGCCGTGGTCGGCCTCACCGGCATCGCCTGGCAGGGCGCCTGGCTTGTCTTCGCCGCCTTTGCCGTCGCCAGCGTGCTGGTCGGCCGCATCGCGACAAGGCGCAAGGCCGAGGAGCCCGATGCCGCCCACGGCCTGAACGATCGCGGCCGACAACTGATCGGCCGGGTCTTCAAGCTCGAGGCGACCATGACCGGCGGCGAGGGCCGCATCCGCGTCGGCGATTCCTCCTGGCGCGTCACCGGCCCGGAATTGCTCGCCGGCTCCGAGGTGCGGGTCGTCCGGGTGGAGGGCGCGACGCTGATCGTCGAGAAGGCTTGACTCGTCGCGCTCGGGGCCGCTTGCGCCGAATGCGACGCAGAGGCTTAACCCGCCATTGAGGCTTGCACGTCCCGGCCATGGACCACCGCAGCCGGCGCTGTCATGACGGGGCTACGCTGCGGGCCCACAGGTAGCGCGGCGTGTCGGAGGGATCCGTCATGAGCATCCCGCACGGGCCAATCGACCTCTTGCTCGCCGCCGCTCTGTCGCTGCTGATCGCAGCGCTGGCCGCCGGCGCCGCCTTCGCCTGATCCGAGCCCGATTCAGGCGCGATTCATCCTGAATCGACCGTTCACCATCTCGCTGAACCGGTGATTCACCGGCGCCTTCTTCAAATCGCCCGCGAGGCGGCACTGGCCGCGTAGGAGGCGAAAGACATGACCCGCCGACACGGGCCGATCGATCTCATTCTCGCGGCAGGGTTCGCGCTGCTGCTGATGCTGCTCGCGCTGCGCCCGGTACAGGCCCGCGAAGTCGTCGAGTTTCCCGATCTTCGCTATCAGCCGGGCACGATCGTCATCCGCACCGCCGAGCGGAAGCTCTATTTCATCGCCGCCCCCGGCCAGGCGCTGCGCTACACCATCGCCGTCGGCAAGGCCGGCAAGCAATGGCGCGGCGTCAAATACATCGAGGAGCTTGCGGTCGAACCGTCCTGGAGCCCGCCGGCCTCGGTCAAGCGCGATAATCCCTCGATTCCCGACATCATCCCGAGCGGCGCCCCCAACAATCCGATGGGCGCCCGCGTCATCGGCCTCGGGCCCGGCGGCGAATACGCCATCCATGGCACCAATAATCCGCGCTCGGTCGGCACGGCGGCATCCTATGGCTGCTTCCGCATGCACAACCGGGATGTGATCGATCTCTACGCCCGGGTCCGGATGGGCGCTCCGGTCGTGGTCATGCCCTGAGACAGCCGGCTTTACGGCGGGAATCGCGTCCCTGCCGTAAAGTCGCATTGCATTCGCTTGCCCTCTCGCCTGCGGGAAGAAAGCCGGATATCGTTCGCCGCGCGCGACGCCAGTCTTGCTCAACTTCGAACCGCAGAGTCTCAGAGGGGCTACCGATGGATCATCTCGCAGACGTCAAGAAGTTCGCCAAAAAGGCCGTCAATGAAGCGGCTTTCGCCGGCATGTCCAAGTCCTACGCACTGGTCATGAGCAAGCCCGATACGCGCTACGTCGCCTGTTCCGACCCGGCCGAGCTGGAGCGCGTCCGCGAGAACTTCCTGAAGAAGAAGCTCGGCCTGAACGGCGGCGATCTCGACGCCTCGATCAAGGCGATCTGCGAGCACATGAAGGCCGACAAGACCAAATCGCGCCTGACCTTCTACTATCTGCTGGCCGAGCATTATGGAAAGCTCGATGCCTTCGTGAAGAAGTAGAGACAATCCGACGGCTTTGGCCGCAAGGCGCTTCCCGAAAGGGAGGCGCCTTTTTTGTTGCCCGCCGCCAGCCGTTTTCTATCCCCGCCGGCGAAACCGCGGCTGATCCGGCCAAGCCGGCATCATGGACGCACCGCCGCGTCGGGGGATTTCGCCATGTTCTCGCTTTCCCGCTCCGCCATCGCCAGCAACACCCCGGTCCTTCTCGCCGGTCTCGAAGCCGCGCTCGTCGCCGTCATCGTCTTCGGCGCCGGACTCGCGTTCGCCGTCACCATCGGCTTCTTCTGAGAGGTGCCGTCATGCCGGCCCCGCAAATCTCCGTCGCCTCCCGGCCCAGTGGCCCGCATTTCGAGGTCGGCCGTGATCGCGAGGGCTTCTGGATCGCCGTCGAGACGCACGGACGCGGCGGCGGCTACTTCGCCAGCCTCGATGCCGCCCTGCACTATGCCCGCTTCACCACGGGCCGCGAGCCCGGCGGGGTGACGCTGGCGACCCGCCCGCTCGAACTCCTGCCACCGCGCCTCTGTTGACGCCGCCCGCTCAGCGATAGAGATCCTCGCGCGTCAGCGGCAGGCCGGACGCCCCCTTGCGGCGCTTCGAAACCAGCGTCTGGTTGATCAGCGCCCCGCCGCGCTCGAAGGCGAGCGAGCAGCCGGCGAGATAGAGCAGCCACATCCGCGTGCGCTCCGCCCCGATCTCGGCCTCCGCCTCAGCCTTGCGCGCATTCAATCGCTCCCACCACAGCCTGGTCGTGCGCTGGTAATGCTCGCGCCAGCCCTCGACGTCATGCACCTCGAAGCCGTAGCGCTCGAGATTGGCGATCGACATGCCCAGATGATCGAGCTCGCCGCCGGGGAAGATGTAGCGCACCAGGGCGCGATACTCGGGCGGCATCTTGTTGAAGGCCTTCTCGGTCTTCTTCGCACGGCGCGAGATCGTGTGGTGCAGATAAAGCCCGCGCGGCCGCAGCAGCCGGTTCACCGCCTGGAAATAGGTCTGGTGATTGCGGATGCCGACCTGCTCGAACATGCCGATCGAGGAGATCTTGTCGAAGACGCCCTCCATCTGCGTGAAGTCCTTGAGATGCAGCGTGACCCGGTCCTGCAGCCCGAGCCGCTCGACCTTCTCGCGCGCGAACTTCAGCTGCTCCTCGGCAAGCGTCACGCCATGCGCCTCGACGCCGTAATGCTGGGCGGCATGGCAGATCAGCGCGCCCCAGCCGCAGCCGATGTCGAGCAGCTTGTCGCCCGGTTTCAGGCGCAGCTTGCGGCAGATCATGTCGAGCTTGTCGCGCTGGGCCCGGCCGATATCGCCGTGCTCCTCGGTGAAGTAGGCGCAGGTGTAGACCATCTCCTCGTCGAGGAAGAGCCGGTAGAATTCGTTCGAGACGTCGTAGTGATAGGCGACATTGGCCTTGTTGGTCGCCGGATCGCCATCGCGCGCGATCTCGTCGCCCTTGCGATGCGCGACAGCCGCCGGTGCCGAGCCCGGCGCGAAGATGAAGCGGCGCACCACGTCGAACACCGCCGATTTCGGGATGCCCCGCGCCAGCCTGCCGACCTTGCCCTCCGGCCGCGCCGCGGCGAGGTCGAAGATCGAGCCGTTCTCGATCGCTATCCGGTCGGAGATGTGGAGGTTGAGCAGTGTGTCGAGCTTCGGCTTGCGCAGCAGTGCCGAAACGGCGCCGCCATCGCGGATCGCGATCGCCAGGCCGTCCTGCGGCCAGTCGGCGGGTACTTTCGAGCCATCCCACAGGGAAAAGCCGAGCTTCAGCCCAAGTTTCGCATGGGCCTCGGCCAGAAGCCGCCGGAGTGCCTCGATGCGTTGTACGTCGCCGCCCATGCCGATAATCCGCCCCGTTTACCTTACGGCCTTTAGGCCGCAGGATGCTTCTCATTGCAACCGCGTTTGCGCTTGCGGCCGGCGGCGCAGGGTTATGCACCTCATGCAATGTCGCCATGCATGACCGCAACGGCATCACCGAATCTGCACAATCATTAACCGGCGCTGTTCCAGAACGATCCGGGCGCTTCTGCGCCGATTGATTCTGGAGCCCATGATGTCGTCAGCGGACCATCTCAGCCGTCGTCTTGATTTCCTGAAGTTCGACGCCGAGACGCGTGCGCATATGGCCAATGTCCAGGATGTCGTCCGTGCGGCACTGCCCGAGGCGCTGGACGCCTTCTACGGTCAGGTCGCCCGCTTCCCGGAGACCAACGCCTTCTTCAAGTCGCCCGGCCATATGGACAAGGCCAAGAGCCGGCAGCTCGACCATTGGCAGGCCATCGCCAACGGCCAGCCGGACCAGGATTATGTCCGTTCCGTCACCACCATCGGCGAAGTTCATGCCCGGATCGGGCTGGAGCCGCGCTGGTATATCGGCGGCTACGCCCTGCTGCTGGAGCAGATCATCGGCAAGGTCCTCGAGGAGCGTTGGCCGAAGAGCCGTTTCGGCGGCAAGCTGCCGGGCGCAGCCGAGCGCAGCGCCGAGATCGGCGCGATCGTCAAGGCCGCCATGCTCGACATGGACTACGCCATCACCGTCTATGTCGAGGCTTCCGAGACCGCCCGGCTGAAGGCCGAGGCCGAAGCCCGTGCCCAGGAGGAGATCAAGGCCCGCCAGCGCGACAAGGCGATCAGCTATGTCAGCGCCGCCATGGCAGCCCTCGCGCAAGGCGATCTCAGCCACCGCGTGCCCGACGACATGCCGGAGGAATACGCCAGCATCGGCGAGCACTTCGACCACGCCATGACCCGGCTGGGCGAGATGGTCGCCACGATCAAGACGAGCTCGGCTGCGATCGCCGCGTCGTCGCAGGAGATCAATTCGGGCGCCGACGATCTCTCCTCGCGCACCGAGCAGCAGGCCGCGGCGCTGCAGCAGACCGCGGCGACCACCGAGCAACTCACCGCCTCGGTCAAGAGCTCGGCCCAGTCCTCGCGCGATTCGCTCGTCCTCGCCGACAATGCCTCGGCCGTCGCCCGTACCGGCGGCGAGATCGTCAAGGATGCCATCCAGGCGATGGTCCGCATCGAGGAAGCCTCGAAGAAGATCTCCGAGATCACCGGCGTGATCGACGGCATCGCCTTCCAGACCAATCTGCTCGCCCTCAATGCGGCGGTCGAGGCCGCCCGCGCCGGCGATGCCGGCCGCGGCTTCGCCGTGGTCGCTGCCGAGGTCAGGGCGCTGGCGCAGCGCGCGGCCGGCGCGGCCAAGGACATCACCAGCTTGATCGGTTCTTCCGATGACGAGGTCGTCGAAGGCGTTCGCCTGGTCCGACAGGCCGGCGAGACGCTGGAGAAGATCGTCGATGCCTCGACGCAGGTCTCGGCCACGGTCAACGACATCGCCGCCGCCACCGGCGAGCAGGCCAACGGCATCGACGAGATGGCCCGTACCGTCAGCCATATGGACGAGATGACCCAGAGCAATGCCGCCCTGGCGGAGCAGAGCGCGGCTTCGGCCCGGACCCTGCTCGATCAGATCGAGCGGCTGAACCAGCTGATGAGCGCCTTCCGGACGACGAGCCGCGATGCCGCCGCGCCGGCGCAGGCCCCGAGCCGCCGCGCCGCCTGAAGGCGGCCGCAGGGCTTCGCCGCGACCTCAGAAGTCGCTGGCGATGCCCTTCACTTCCCAGTCGTCATAGCGC
>JAEXUU010000161.1 GCA_023452965.1 Pseudomonadota bacterium
GACCGGCTGCGTGCCGGCACGGCCGTGCCGGACGTCAAGGTGGCTCGGGCGGCGGCCGATGCCTCGCTCGACGGGCTTGCCTTCTATCGCGGCATCCCCGGCTGTATCGGCGGAGCGCTCCGCATGAACGCCGGCGCCCATGGCGGCGAGACGACGGACGTGCTGGTCGAGGCGCGCGGTGTGACGCGTGCCGGCGAGATCGTGACCTTCTCGCATGCCGATATGGGCTTCAGCTACCGCAACTCGACGGCTCCGAGCGACGTGATCTTCACCTCGGCGCTGTTCCAGGGGCGGCCCGGCGAACAGGCGGCGATCCTGGCCGAGATGGACCGTGTCACCTCGGCGCGCGAGGCGGCGCAGCCGATCAAGGAGCGCACCGGCGGCTCGACCATCAAGAACCCGGACGGCGGCAAGGCCTGGCAACTGATCGACGCCGCCGGCTGCCGTGGCCTGCGCATCGGCGGGGCGCAGGTCTCCGAGATGCACTGCAACTTCCTGATCAATACCGGCGGCGCGACCGCCGCCGATATCGAGGGGCTTGGCGAAGAGGTCCGCCGCCGGGTCAAGGACAATTCAGGCTACGAGCTGCACTGGGAGATCAAGCGGTTCGGCGTCGCTGCCTGAGCCGGTATCGCAGCCGACGGCTTGCGCCGTGACAGCATGATTCCCGCGACGGTCGAGCCGAAGATGATGGCGATGCCGAGCCATTGCTGGGCGTTGAACCATTCATTGAGCAGGGCGGCGCCGAGGAAGGTCGCGACCAGCGGGCTGAGCAGGCTGAGGAAGGCGACACCCGTGCCAATCGCGGCGATGCCGCGCACCCAGAGCCAATAGGCGAGGGCAGTGCCGATCACGACCAGATAGGTCAGGCCGACGAGATTGCCCATGGTCGGCACGGGCGGCAGGCCCTCGACCATCAGCGCGACCGGCAGGAGCAGGAGCCCGCCGAGGGTGAGCTGCCAGGCCGCGAGCGCGAGCGGCGTGCCGACCTTGCCCCAGCGCTCGATCAGCACCGTACCAGTCGCCATCGAGGCGGCGCCGACGAGCGCGGCGACGACGCCGATCGCATCGAGCTTCACCGTGTCGTCGATCACCAGCAGGCCGACACCGGCGGTCCCGGCGAACGCGGCGAGTACTTGGCCGAGCCGGGGCCGGCGCAGCAGCAGGGGCCAGGCCAGGAAGGCGACGAGCAGCGGCTGCGTCGAGCCCAGCGTCGCGGCGAGCCCACCCGGCAGGCGCGCGGCGCTGAGGAAGAGCATGCCGAAGAACAGTCCGATATTGGCAAAGCCGATGATGGCGAGCGGCAGGAGCTTGTCGCGCGGCGGCAGGCCCGGCCCGAGCAGCATCAGGAGGATGCCGGCCGGCAAGGCGCGCAGCGCCCCGACCAGCAGCGGATGCTCGACGGGAAGCGTCTGGGTGAAGACGACATAGGTCGAGCCCCAGAGGATGGGCGCCAGGATCGTCGCGAACAGAATGCGGGTCTTGCTGTCGGCCATAGCCGTGACCTTTCGAAAGAGGCGGAACCGGCGCTCAGGCCGGGAAGGAGCCGGCGAAGGCGGTTTCGGTCAGCGAGCGTCGCGGGCTCGGCCATTCGCGCTCGCGCAGCGGCGGCGGCAGCGTCTCGGGGGCCGCACGGCGGCCGAGCGCGACGGCGATCTCGATGCGGAAGCGGGGCGGGACGGCGAGGCTCGTGCGGGCGGCCTCGAACGCGATGCCGGCCATCGCATGGGCGTGGTAGCCGAGCCGGACAGCCTGCAGGGCGATGTGCGACCAGGCGGCGCCGGTGTCGAAGCTGCGGATCGGCGAGGCCTGCTGCTGGGCCGCGTCGTCCGTGCCGGTGTCCGACAGCAGGAAGACGAGGGCCGAGGCCGAGCCGGCCCAGCTCTGGTTGAAGCTGTCGAGCAGCGAGAGGAAACGCGGCCAGTGCGCGTCGTCGCGCAGGGCGTAGAGGAAGCGCCAGGGCTGCACATTGTAGGCTGACGGAGCCCAGCGGGCGGCTTCAAGGATGGTCAGCAGCGCCTCTGTGGGCATGGGCTCCGGGTGGAAGGCGCGGGGCGACCAGCGCTCGATGAAGATCGGGTCGATCGGGAATGCGGCGGTTCTGTCCATCATGGTCTTGCTCACGCCTGGTTTGCGGCAGCAGGAGGTGGCTGCTAGGTTCATCCGAAGTTTGATAATTCGATATCGAATTATTTGATGGCGGATAATTAGGCGTGGAGTTTCCATGAGTCAAGCCGACGAAGCCGGGCAAGGCGGCCCGCTCGATTCGATCCTCATGCAGTGGCGGCGTGCCCGGCCCGACATCGACGCGAGCCCGATGGCGGTGTGCGGCGCGATCTGGCGGGCGGCGGAGCGCGTCCGGCTCGGTGTCGGGCGGAATCTCGCTGGCGAGGAACTCGACTTCGCCGGCTTCGACGTGCTGATGACGCTGCGCCGCCAGGGCGAGCGCGGCGGTTCGCTGACGCCGTCCGAACTCGCCAAGGACATGATGCTCTCGACCTCGGCGATGACGAATCGCCTCGACCGGCTGGAGAGGCGCGGTTTGATTGCCAGGCAGGCCGATCCACAGGATCGGCGCAGCCTGCGCATCGTCCTCACCGATGAAGGTTTCGCGCTGATCGAGCGGCTGGTGGTCTCCCATGTCGAGACCGAGGAGCGCCTGATTGCCCGGCTGGATAAGGCCGAACGGGCCTTGCTCACGACCCTGCTGGCGAAGGTCGCGGCCGAGGAAGGGGAGTGAGGCGCGGCCGCCACAGCCGGCTCGACATTAACCAAGAGCGCGGTTTCTTAACGCGTCGTTAACCATATCTGGCCAGTTTCGCCGCAGGTGCGGAGCTTGGAGCCAGCATGAGCAAACACGTCGCAGTTCTGATGGGCGGATGGTCCGTGGAGCGCGAGGTCAGCCTGAATTCCGGTGCCGGCTGTGCCGCCGCGCTGGAGCAGGCCGGTTTCCGCGTCACCCGGGTCGACGTCCAGCGGGACGTTGCGGCGGTGCTCGACAAGCTCCGGCCCGACGTCGCCTTCAACGGCCTGCATGGTCGTTTCGGCGAGGACGGCACCATTCAGGGCATGCTCGAGATCATGGGCATCCCCTATACCCATTCCGGCGTGCTCGCTTCGGCGCTGGCGATCCGCAAGGACAAGGCCAAGATGGTCGTCGCCGCGGCCGGTGTCCCGGTCGCGCACGGCGTCAACGTCACGCGCTTCGAGG
>JAEXUU010000297.1 GCA_023452965.1 Pseudomonadota bacterium
TTGCTCATATGGACCTGGCCGGCCTCGATCGCGGCGGTCGCGGCGGCCTTGTCGGTGATGAAGCGCCAGACGATCTTGTCGAGATAGGGGAAGCCCTTGCGCCAGTAGTCGGGGTTGCGCTCGGCGATGACGTATTGCCCGCGCTCGTACTGGGCGAATTTGAACGGGCCGGTGCCGATCGGGGCGACGTTGGCCGGGTTGTCGAGGATGTTGGTGCCCTCGTAGACGTGCTTGGGCGCGATGTAGCCGAGATCCGGCGCCGCGCCCATGAACAGGTCCATCGGCATCGGGCGGCTGTAGCGGAAGATCGCGGTGTGGGCGTCGGGCGTGTCGACCGCCTCGAGCGCCGAATGCAGCGCGGTGCCGTAGTTCAGGTGCTTCTTCCACAGCTCCATCGCCGTGTACTGCACGTCGGCCGAGGTGAAGGGCTTGCCGTCATGCCACTTCACGCCTTCGCGCAGCTTGATGGTGATGGTCTTGCCGTCCGGCGAGCCTTCCCAGCTCGTCGCCAGCATCGGCTCCAGCTCGCCCTTCTCGTTGAGGTCGACCAGCGGCTCCATGATCTTGGAGGCGATGACGTAGACGCCCGTCGAGGCGCGCAGGGCCGGATTCAGGATGCGCTGCTCCTGCGGCATGTGCACCGTGACGGTGCCGCCGCGCTTGGGCTCCTGGGCGAAGGCGCCGGCGGGCAAGGCGGCCGCCAGCGCAAGGGCGCCGGCGCTGGCGAGCAGATGGCGCCGGGTCGGATGTCCTGCAGTCATAGTCCCCTCCATTATTGCGGTTGCTTGTGAATTTCTGTCTGGCCGGCGGTCAGCTTGGCCGGCGTGATGCCGTTTCCCAGCCGATCAGCGCCCCGTCGACGGCGGCGCAGGGCAGGGCGCCCGGGCCCGTCCATTCCGCGAAGGGCTGCGCGCGGGAAAAGTCGTCGCAGGCGAGCACGACGCCGCAAGGCGGAAGCGCGTCGTTCGGATTGCGGCCCCAGCGCTGCGCGAACCGCGCCGCATCGACGAAGACGAGATCTGCTCCGCGCGGCTGCATCGCGACCGTGAAGGCGCCGTCACGCTCGCCGACCGAAAGCGAAAGCAGCCGGCCGCAGAGCTCGGCTTCGGCGCGCGGGTCGGCGGCGACGATCTCGATGCGCTTCAGGGCGCGGGCGCCGTTGCGGTGCTCGATGAGGCTCGGCAGCCAGACCGTCTCGCGGGTGAGATGCTGGCAGGCGAACAGGCGCGCCCCGCCGGGCGCCGGCTCCAGCGGCCACTGGAAGATGCGGAAGCCGGCCTCGCCGGTGCGGCCGCCGTCGAGATCGACGGGACGGCGGAACTCGAACGGCCCAGTGCTGCCCTCGAAGCCGTCGCGCTTCAGCGCGGCGAGCCCGGCCTCGGCGTCGTCGGTGCGCATGGCAAGGCGTTCCAGCCCTGCGCCGTCAGCCAGGAAGGCCCGCGTCGGCTGGTTGAATTCGGTCGCGGCGAGCACGCCGAGGAGTTCGACATAGTCGTCCTCGAACATGATCGTGTGGTTGGCGGTGCCGAGATAGTCGCTGTGCAGGCCGCGCGGCGAAACCGTGAAGCCGAGGGCCTGCCAACGCTCGGCCGACACCGTGAGATTGCTCACGGCGATGACGATGTGGTCGAGCCCAAGGACGTGGTCGCGCATTCGGCAAAGGTTCCATGCGAGGCGGGATTTCCCCGATGGCGAGACCGTGTCATAAGTGCATGCAGTTGTACAGGCACTTTTGGCTATCGCGTGCTCGGCTTATGCACAAATCTCGGCTTCGCTGGTGAAAGCGGTGGCAATGCAACGTCCGGCTCGGCGCGCGGCACACTTGGGAAATGAATAAAAATCCTTTGAATACAATGCATTGTCAGAATGCGATGAGGGCCGGCCACGGCCGGAGCGCAGCCTTGGCCGAAGCTGCACAGCACGGCCTGCCTGGCAGCGCCGGCGAGATCGCCGTGCTATTTTCGGGAGCGGGCGCGGCCGCGGCGTGGCGCCGTCTGCTCCGGCAGGAAGATCTTGAGCAGGGCTTCCTTCAGCACGGCGCGGGCCTCCGCGAAGGTCAGCGAGATATGGCTGCGCAGGATCTCGATGCCGCGCTCCCGGTCGCGATCGACGATCGCCTGGACGATGCGGCTGTGATCCTCGACCAGGCTCCAGTGCTGCGGCCCGTTCTCGATCTGGACGCGGCGCACGAAACGGATGCGCGCATTCACGCCGATCAGCTGGCGGACGATCTCGGGATTGTTGGCGAGCTCGGCGAGATGGACGTGAAAACCCTCGTCGAGCTCGAGGATCTCGTCGGGATCCTTGTTCTCGTAGCGCATGCGGGCATCCGCCCAGAAGGCCTGGAGCCGGGCGATGCCGGCCTCGTCGGCGCGTTCGCAGGCGAGGGCGAAGGCCCCGGTCTCGATGATCGAGCGCATCTCGAACAGGTCGAGCAGATCGTCGATGTCGACGCCGCGGAAACAGAAGCCGCGATTGGGCGTGAACACCACGAAGCCTTCGGAGGCGAGCCGGTTCAGCGCCTCCCGGACCGGCGTGCGCGAGAGGTCGAGCATCTGCGCGAGATGGACCTCGTTGATTCGCTCCGCCGGACGCATCTTGAACTCGACCAGCTGCTGCCGGATCGCCTTGTAGGCGCGTTCTGCGCTGTCGGCCGCGCGGCGCGGCGCGGGGGATTTCGCGCCCGTCTTGTCGGTGTCGACGCTGGGGGCCTTTGCGGTGTCCGGCATTCCGCCTCTCTTTACGGCCGCTCTGCTGCCGCGACGCTCGCGGCCTCACGACGCCAGACGTTTCAAATGGTGTCGCGACCAAAAATCAACCACCGATCGCAAACCCGCCCGGTGGTGTGTGCACTCATGGATGCATCATGACCAGAATAGGCTTTCTCGGCGTCGGCCATCTCGCTCAGGAGATCATCGACGGTCTCCTGCGCAGCGGGCAGCCGGCCTCGGAACTCATCCTGTCCTCGCGCGGCTATGGGCCGAAGCTGGCGGCTCTGCATGGAATCGATCTCGCAACGGACAATCTGCAGCTGGTCGCCGCGGCCGATATCGTCCTGTTGGCGACGCGTCCCCGCGATGCCGTCGCGGCAGTTGCGGGCCTCGGCTGGCGCCCCGGGCAGATCCTGATCTCGGCCTGCGCAGGTATGCAGCTGAAAGAGCTTCGGGCGGCCGCGGCGCCGGCGGAGGTCGTGCGGATCATGCCGCTGACCGCCTCCTCGCTCGGAGCGAGCCCGACGACGGTCTATCCCGACCTGCCGGAGCTCCGGCCGCTGCTGGGGCGGCTCGGCTCGGTGATTCCCCTCTCGCACGAGGCCGAGTTCGAGACCGCGACCGTCAGTGCCGCGATCTATGGCTGGGCGCAGATGCTGATCGGCCTTGGCAGCGACTGGTCTGTCGCGCACGGCATGCAACCGGACGCGGCAAGGCGGCTGGCGGCGGAGACTTTCGTGGCCGCGGGCCGGATGATCGCCGAGCGGCCCGAGTCCGGCGAGGCGTTGCTGCAGAGTCTGGTGACGCCGGGCGGCATCACCGAATGCGGATTGAAGGTGCTCGCGGCCGAGGGTGTCGAAGCCGGCTGGAACCGGGCCTGCGACGCCGTGCTGGCGAAGCTGACCGACGGCGCCCCGGTCGACCGGGGCGCCTGAACGCTTCTGCGGCTCAGCCCTGCAACGACTTGAAGACATGGCCGCCCACCGCCTGATCGGTCGGCGAGATCTCGATCTCGGTGACGTCGACATGCTGCGGCAGGCTGAGCACGGCGGCGATGGTCTCGGCGATGTCCTGCGGCTGCAGGGCCCGGACATTGCCGTACATCGTGTCGTGCAGCTTGCCGCGGTCGCCGCCAAAGGCGCGCAGATAGATCTCGGTCTCGACGCGTCCAGGCGCGAGATCGGTGATCCGCACATTGCTGCCGGCAAGATCGTAGCGCAGCGAGCGGCAGGCATGGGACAGGCCGGCCTTGGCGCCGCCATAGGCCGAGGTTCCTGCCAGTACGCCGCGCGCCGCGGTCGTGGTTATGTTGACCACATGGCCGCGGCGGCGCGCGACCATCCCGCCGAGCAGCCCCCGCATCAGCAGCATCGGCGCTGTCAGGTTGACCGCGATCGTCTCGGCGATCTCCTCGGCGCTCTGCTCGTAGAGCGGCTTCACCGTCGCGACCATGCCGG
>JAEXUU010000391.1 GCA_023452965.1 Pseudomonadota bacterium
CTTGTCGCCGGCGTCGACGACAAGGGCCCGGCCAAGCCGGCCGGCCTCGAGATCGGCGACGTGATCGTCAAGTTCGACGGCAAGGACGTGAAGGATTCGCGCGATCTGCCGCGTATCGTGGCGGCGACGCCGGTCGGCAAGGACGTGCCGATGCAGGTGATGCGCAAGGGCAAGGAGCTGACCAAGACGGTCAAGCTCGGCCGCCTCGAGGATGGCGAGAAGGTCCAGCAGGCTTCGGCCAACAACAAGCCGGCCGAGGCCGCCAAGCCGGCCGTGACCTCGGCGCTCGGTCTCGAGCTCTCGGCCCAGAGCGAGGAGCTGCGCAAGCGCTACTCGATCAAGGACGGGCTGAAGGGCGTCGTCATCACCAAGGTCGACAGCAACTCGAACGCCGCCGACAAGCGCATTCTCGTCGGCGAACTCGTCGTCGAGGTCGGCCAGGAGGCGGTGAACTCGCCCGAGGACGTGACGAAGCGCCTCGACACCCTCAAGAAGGAGGGCAAGAAGTCGGCATTGCTGCTGGTCTCGAACGGCCAGGGCGAGGTCCGCTTCGTCGCCGTGTCGATGAACTGAGCCGTCGCGTTCGGCTCACATCGGCCGACGAGAAAGTAGGAAGATGAAAGGAGCTCCTCCGGGAGCTCCTTTTTTTGTTGGCTAGGATTCGTTGACTGGATGCAATCATAAGTTGTATCAACTTATGATTGCATTTTTCTGGCCGGAGTCATCGTACATGCCCGATGTCGACCCGCCTCCGTCTCCTCCGGTATTACCTCCTGGTCCGCCTACGCCCGGGGCAGATGATCCAGGTGGAAACGCGGCGCCTCCTGTTACCGAACCGGCGCCCAAGCGCAGTATTCCGGCAATGCTCGCGGGGTTCTTCTCCCCGCTCAACATCCTTGCCGGCCTTGGATTCTTGGCGGCAGGCTTCGCCGTCTGGCAGTTCGCGCCGTTCCGGGAGGAGGGGCCGGTGACCGCAGCCTCGGTTGCCGCGTCCTGGAACAGCAGCATCGCCAAGCTGGGGATCACGCCGGTGTTCCCACCCGAGGAGGACCTCCATGTCGGCGATGTCTGGGCGGTCGTCGAAGACGCCGACGATAACCAGGCGATCCTGGGCAAGGCCGTCAGGATAGCGCACCTCAACCTCCGGGAAGATATGAAGCGAGAGGCCGGCTTCAAGCGGCCGACCTTCAGCACTACGGCCGAATTGGAGGACGGCAAGAAGATTAGACGGCAGGACTCTTACGAGGTCGTGCAGCCTGAGCCGAGCGAGAAAATAAGGCTCTCCCTGGCATTGTTTCCGGGCATTACGATTACCAAGAGCACTCAGGCGGCAGGTATACTCGACAGGATCGGCCTGAATCTCGGGATCGCCAGCGGAAGAGTCGAAGCCGAGTCAATCAAGATACCCGTGTCCGAAACATATGGACTATCGGCAGGCACTGCCGCTGCCCGGTTGGATCTGTGGTGCAAGGCTCCCGCAACCGAGCTCTACTGTCGAGACGAATTCCTTCGACGAGTCATGGCATTCACCGTCAGCGACGGCGTTCTCGCAACCAAGGATGGCGCCTACGTCGCCAAGATCCAACTCCGCCTCGTCCACCGCGTGTTCATGACCCGCGAGATCGAGCATCGCAGGGCGCGCGACGTCTCGCTCAGCGGCAGTGCGCGGGCTTCGGGCCCATCGGCCGAACCTCCGGCTGGCTCAAGCGATCCGTCGGCTCCAGCCGAAGCGCGGATCAAAGCTCTGGAAAGCCGCGTCTCGGCCCTGCTGAGCGGTGGTGCAGGTGCGACCTATGCGCGTGCCGACGGCAATGAGCTGGCCATGAACCAGATTCTCGAAAGGCCCGTCGTGTTCGGCTTCAGAGCCGTCACCACATCCGTGAAGCCGTCAGCACCTGGCGAGGGGAGGGAGCGATGAGGCGCATTCTGACGATCGCAGCAGTATCTACCTTTTCGTCCATGGCGGTGGCTCAGGGAAACCCGCCGCCAGCGCCGGCGCCGCCCGAGCAATGCCAGCCCTATCCGGAGTGCGTGCTGTCGTCTTCGACGCTCGTCCCGGCCGCGCCCAACACCGGCATCCGGACGCAAAAGCAGCCGGAGCTCAAGGCTGACAACGGCCTGACCGTACAAGGCATATCGCCGCTCGACCGGAGCACGTTCCGGGTGCCGTCACCCAGCCTGCGATAGATCGCCGAGCATCCTGTCGGGTACGGATTGGCGGCCTGACACCTTGTGGGTCATCGAAGCGAAAAGCGGGCTCTGCTTTTCGCTCCGCTGTTCCGAGGCAGGCGCGCGCGCATCTCCGGTCGAGATGCGTCAGCCCCGGTACGGCTCGATCTCATCGCCCGTATAGCCCTGAGCGTAGAGCAGGGCGGTCAGGTCGGCATGGTCCAGCCGTGCGTCGGCCGCAGCGGCGACGGCGGGCTTGGCGCGGAAGGCGACGCCGAGCCCGGCCTCGCCGAGCATGGCAAGATCGTTGGCGCCGTCGCCGACGGCCAGCGTCGCCTCTTTCGGCAGTCCGAAGCGGCTGCGCAATTCGACCAGCGTGTCGAGCTTGGCCTGCTTGCCGAGGATCGGCTCGGCGACCTCGCCCTTCAGCGCGCTGTCGTCGCCGAGCAGGAGGTTCGAGCGGTCCTCGTCGAAGCCGATCATCCGGCCGATCGGCCCGGTGAAGACGGTGAACCCACCTGAGACCAATGCCGTGTAGCCGCCATGGGCGCGCATGGTCCGCACCAGGGCGCTGCCGCCCGGCGTCAGCGTGATGCGCTCGGCGATGATCTCGTCGACCACGGTGAGCGGGATGCCCTTGAGCAGCGCGACGCGCTCGCGCAGCGCCGGCTCGAATTCGAGTTCGCCGCGCATGGCGCGTTCGGTGATGCCGGAGACCTTCTCCTTCAGGCCGACATAGGCGGCGAGTTCGTCGATGCACTCCTGGCCGATCATGGTCGAATCCATGTCGGCGAGGAAAAGGCGCTTGCGGCGCGTCGCGGCCGGCTGGACGAGAATGTCGACGGCGGCGCCTTCGAGCGCGGCGCGCAGTGCCGCTTCGAGCTTGCGCGCATCGTCCGCTTCCGCGAAGAGGTCGACGGCGATCTCGCCATCGAGGCGCGCCAGGGTCGTCGGCCAGGGCGTTGCGGCGCGCAGGCGCGCCAGCAGCGCGTCGTCGAGCAGGGCCTGACCGTGGGCGGCAACGAGCGTGG
>JAEXUU010000404.1 GCA_023452965.1 Pseudomonadota bacterium
GGATCGGCGCGGCTTCGCCGCTTGTCCGGATGACTGCTCGGGAATTGGTGGCGAGCTACTTCTTCGCCTCCGGCTTGGCCGGCGGATTCGGATCCCTGGAGAAGCTGCGGAAGACCATGTCGGGCGAGGAGGTGTTGTGGCGCGAATGGGTGGTGCGGCCCATCCAGACGTCGGTCGCCTTGCCGCCGGTGAAGGGCATCAGCGCCTCCTCGCGCCAGCCCTTGGCGCCGGGCTCGCGGATGGCGATGCGGGCGACGTCGTTGTTGAACTCGGTGACATACATCGAGCGCAAAGCGGCGAAGGCCTTGCCGCCGGTCACCGGCTTGTCGAGCACGGCGTCGAGCACCATGCGGTTCTCGTCGACGCTGTCGAGCTTGAGCGTGCCCGAGCTGCCGTCCTTGAAGGCGAGCTTGAAGGAGAGCGTCTTGGGATCGAAGGCGATCTCCCGGATGTTCACCACCGGCCGGGCGCCGTCCTGCTCGATTGGGCCGAACAGGAAGGATGAGCCGTAGGCAGCGGCCGAGAGCTGCTGCGGCGGCAGCGGCCGGACGCGCCAGTAGCCATCCTGCGGGTAGACGACGAGGACCTCGTAGGAGCCGGTCTTGCCGAGCTTCCAGAGCTGGACGAGATGCAGGCCCTTCTCGACGCGGTCGCCGACCCGGAAGGTGGTGTCGGCCGGGCGCCAGAAGCTCTCGAAGGTGTAGCCGACCAGCCAGTACTCGATGCTCTCGTAGAAGGTGACGCGCTGCGGCGGCACCGGCGCCTTGTGGACGGGATCGCCGGTCATGTCGCAATCGGTCCAGTCGGCATCCCAGTTGTCGCGCAGCAGCCCGGCGATATAGGCCGGGTGCGCCGCCTCGATGCGGAAGCGTCGGACTTCCGGCGAGATCGCCTTGATGGTGACGTTGTCCTTCTCGGCGCAGAGCACCGGCTCCGACTCGTTCTTGACCTCGACGGCGACGTCGCTGGCGGCGTGCGCTGCGGAGGCGGTCAGCAGGAGCGTCACGGAGAGGGCGAGCGGGCGAACGAGAGCGAGCATGGTCATCCTTGGTCGGTTGCGTTCGTGGCCAGCCTGGACAGCTTAAGATGAACGCAGGCTGAGCCGGGTCATAGAGCCGATACAGCCGGGACGGAAGCGCGACACCGTGGCAGCTTCCGCAATCGATGCGGGCAAGGCCAGATTGCCGTTGCGTGAGGCGCGCCCCGCGACTCTTCACGAGCGGGGCCGCCTTCGATGCAAAGCTACCTAATCGCCGCCGGCTGGCTGATGATCCTGATCGGGATTGCCCATTCCGTGATCGGAGAGATCCTGATCTTCCGGCAATTGCGGGCAGGGACGATCGTGCCGCTGCTCGCGCCGCCACCGCTGCGCGAGCGGCATCTGCGAATCCTCTGGGCGAACTGGCACCTAACTTCGGTGCTGGGCTGGGGACTGGCAGCGCTGCTGATCCTTTTCGCCATGGCGCCCGATCCGTCGTCGCACGCCCTGCATGTGCGGATTATCGCGATCATGACCCTCGCCGGTTCGCTTCTCGTGCTCTACGCGACGAAGGGCCGGCATCCGGGCTGGCTCGGCCTGCTGGTCGCGGCCGGGCTCGCCTGGCTCGGGCAGAGCGGCGTCTAGGAGAAATCAGCGCGATAGCAGGGCGTAGACGTCGCCGGAATTCGCGGCGTGCGGCAGGTCGCGCAGATAGCTGCCCATCGCCTCGGCACCGACGGCCTCGGGAAAGACGAGCGTCTGGCTCTCGCCGAGTGCGACATTGAAGCGGTAGGGGCCGAGCGCCTCGACCAGCGCGAGGCAGGCCTCGGCGACGTCACGCTGGATGGTGGTGAACTCGAAGGAGAGCGCCGGGACCGGCCGCGTCAGGCCGGCGAGGACATGCGCCTCGAAACCCTCGACATCGATCTTGATGAAGGCCGGCATGCCGTGCTGACAGATCAGCGCGTCGAGCGTCGTGCAGGGAACCTCGATCTCGCGATCCCAGACCTGCTCGCGCCAGCCATCCGCGTCGACGGCGGCACCGACGAAATCCGTCGAGACGGTCGAGACAGTCGGGTTGGCACTGTTGATCCTGAGCGTCACCGCGCCTGGCCGGTCGCCGCAGGCGGCCTCGACCAGGGTGACGTCGGGATCGCGGCCATGGATCAGGCGGATAGCGCGGGCCGGGCCGGGCTGCGGTTCGAGCGCCACGACGCGGGCGCCGAGCCGGCGAAAGCTGGAGATGCGGTCGCCGACATGCGAGCCGATGTCGAAGGCAAGGTCGCCAGCTTTTAGGAAGCGCGCATAGAGCGCGTCCATGGCGGCGTTGCGGGCGCTATCGCCATGATAGACGCGCAGCGAGCGCGACAGGCTCTTCGCGGTGCCTTTGGGATAGGCGACGGGCTTCATTTCGGCTCGTCCGCCTGGATGGCGACGAGCTCGCGCGGCGGGTCGAAATCCTCGGGGATGCCGCAGAGGCCCCGGCGCGCGAACCAGCGCCCGAGTGCCGGGGAAGCGGTAAGCATCGCGAAGGGGATCGCGAGGAGATAGCCGGCCGTCAGCGGCAGCGACCAGATCAGTACCGTCGGCGAGAGCAGAGCGAGCGTGCCGAAGATGTAGAGACCGAAGAGCAGATGCGGCCACAGGCCTTCGAAGGCGGTGGCGAAGGAGAGGGCGTGGGCATCGCGGGCCTGGCCGTTCCAGCCGATCTTCGCCTTGCCGAAGGCGAGGCCGACCATGAAGATCGTGGTCCGGAAGGTCGAGACCGCGCCCTGCAGGAAGGCGAAGACCACTTCGATCAGCGAGGAGGTGACGAAGCGGGCGGTGCCGCCATAGCGCTTCGTGCCGTCCTTGCTGAGCAGGATGTCGGCAAAGCCCGCGAGCTTCGGCGAGAGATACATCGTGAAGAACAGGACATAGAGGAAGGCGGCGAGGCCGGCGGGATAATCGAGGATGCCGCGGTCCTGCCAGACCTTGAGCGGCAGCAGCGCGATCATCAGCGTCCAGGCCGGCAGGCCGATGAACATCAGGATCGCCCAGGCGAGCTGGAAGCGGCTCATGAACTTGAGCCCCGGAATATCCATCAGCTTGAGATATTGCAGGTTGCCGAGGCACCAGCGCAGGTCGCGCCTGGCGAATTCGAGCATGGTCGGCGGGTTCTCCTCCCAGCTGCCCATCTCGACCGGCAGCACGCGGACCTCGTAGCCGGCGCGGCGCATCAAGGTCGCCTCGACCTGGTCATGGCTCATGACATGGCCGCCGAGCGGCGGGCCGCCAGACAGCACCGGCTGATGGCATGCGTCGCGGAAGGGCGCGATCCGGACCATGGCGTTATGGCCCCAGAACGGGCCGCAATCGCCGATCCACCAGGCCGAGCCCATGGTGTAGGGCCGCATGCCGTGGCGCATGCCGAACTGGAAGATGCGGGCAAACGCGGACTTGCTCGGCATGCCGACGACCAGGCTCTGCAGGATGCCGAGTTTCGGCCAGGCCTGCATCATCCGCGTCAGTTTGACGATGGCGTCGCCGGACATGACGCTATCGGCGTCGAGCGGCAGCATCAGCTCGTAGCGGTCGCCCCAGCGCTCGCAGAAATCGCGGACATTGCCGGCCTTGTAGCCGGCATTGTCGGTGCGGCGGCGATAGGTCAGGCGCGAGGCGTCGCCGACCGTAGCGGCGAAGGCGGCGGCGAGTCTCTCCTCGGCTTCGGCCACGGCGGCGTCATTGGTGTCGGAGAGCACGAAATAATCGAACCAGGCGCCTTCTCCAGTGGCGTCGAGGCTCTGCTTGACGATGGCGAGACGACGGAAGGCGCGTGCCGGGTCCTCGTTGCGCAAGGTCATCAGGATCGCCGTGCGGATGGCGAGCGGGGTGGCCTCGTCGCCGGCCGCGGCGAAGGGCGTGACGCGCTCGATCCCGTCCTCGACGCCATGCAACAGCCAGAGGCCGATCGCGGCGTTCCAGAAGCCCAGCACCGTCCAGGGCGCGCCGAACAGGAAGGCGACGAAGATCACGATGTCGACGAGGCTCCAGCCGCCTGCTGCCAGCACATGGGCGAGGCCGTAGAGCAGGGCGGCGAGCGTCGCGAGATTGAGGCCTGCGACCAGCAGCCGGCGCGCGCGCAGGCTGGCGGTCCGCTGCAGGCCGGCCGGTGTCAGGCCGCTGTCGAGTCCTGGCTCTTGCGCCGCCGCCTGGAACGTGGTCGGACCGGGACGCTGGTTCATGGCGGTCTCTGTCATGCGCTGGGCTGAGCTGAAGCTGCAGGGAACGTCGCGGAGGATCTGCGTGATAGAACCGGCAAAGCCCGCCAAGGCAAGCGGCAAAGCGGCTGCGACAGCGCTCTGGTATGTCGCGCCGCGTGAATGCGCCCTGAACGATCTTCCTCTGCCGCGGCGCGGGCCGGAGGACTGCCTCGTCCGTACGCTGTGGAGCGGCGTCAGCCGCGGCACCGAGCGGCTTGTCTTCGAGGGGCGGGTGCCGGTCGCCGAGCATGAGCGCATGCGCGCGCCCTTCCAGGAAGGGGCGTTCCCGTTCCCGGTGAAATACGGCTACTGCGCCGTCGGGATCGTGGAGGAAGGGCCTCCTGCGCTGCTCGGCGAGACGGTGTTCTGCCTCTACCCGCATCAGGACCGTTTCGTGGTGCCGGCGAGCCGGGTTTCGCACGTGCCGAAGACGGTGCCGGCGAGGCGGGCCGTGCTCGCCGCCAATATAGAGACCGCGCTGAACGCGCATTGGGATGCCGGCTCCGGCCCGGCCGACCGCATCGTCGTCGTCGGCGGTGGGGTGCTCGGCCTGCTGAGCGCGTTCATCGGCGCGCGGCTGCCGGGTGCGCAGGTGACGCTGGTCGATATCGACCCGGCCCGCGCGGCGCTGGCGGCGGCGCTCGGCTTCGGCTTCGCCCAGCCGCAGGATTGCCCGGGAGACGCCGATCTCGTCTTCCATGCCAGCGCCAGCGCGGCGGGACTCGCGACCGCGATCGGCGCGGCCGGCTTCGAGGCCCGCATCGTCGAATTGAGCTGGTATGGCGAGGGGGCGGTGGCCGTCCCGCTTGGCGGGGCCTTCCATTCGAAGCGCCTGCAGCTGGTCTCGTCGCAGGTCGGGCAGGTTTCGCCGTCACGCCGGTCGCGCTTCGATTACGCACGCCGGACGCAGGCCGCGCTCGCGCTACTCGCCGATGAGCGGCTCGATGCGCTGATCAGCGAGGAGATCGCCTTCGCGGAGGCGCCCGCGCGGCTGCCGGCGCTGTTCGAGGGCAAGGGGATCACGGCGGTGCTGCGCTATTGATCTTGAAGGGTAGGCAGAAGCGCGCGACGGGCTTAAGCAGGCTGGGCTGAAGGAGACTGTCCATGTTTTCCGTCGAAGTCCGCGACCGCATCATGATCGGCCATTCGCTGCCCGATCCGTTCTTCGGCCCGGCGCAGGCCATGCATGGCGCGACCTTCGTGGTCGATGTCGCCTTCTTCCGCGAGAGCCTGACCCGGCACAACGTGGTGGTCGATATCGGTGCGGCGCTTTCCGTGCTTAACCAGACGCTGAAGCCGCTGAACTACAAGAATCTCGACACCCTGCCGCAATTCCAGGGCGTGCTGACCACCACCGAATTCCTCTGCAAGTACATTTTCGACGCGATGGCGGCGGCGGCCCGTTCCGGCAAGCTCGGCGCCGATGCTGCCGATCTCGCCAAGATCCGTGTCACCCTGCACGAGACCGATCTTGCCCGCGCCAGCTATGAGGGCGCGCTCGCGTGAGCGAGATCGCCTTCGCCATTCCCGGCGATCTTTCGCTGCCGACCGGCGGCTACGCCTATGATCGGCGGCTGCTGGCGGAATGGGCCCAGATGGGCGTGGCAGCGCATCATCTCGAATTGCCCGGCAGCTTTCCGGCACCGACCGAGGCCGATCTCGCCGAGACCGGCCGGCTGATCCTGTCGCAGCCCTATGACCGGGTGCTGCTGATCGACGGGCTCGCCTATGGCGCCTTCCCGGAAGGGCTCGCCGCTGGGCTCGCCGGACGCGTCGTCGCGCTGGTCCACCATCCGCTCGGTCTCGAGACCGGACTTGACCCGGAGCGCGCCGCCGCCCTGCTGGCTCGGGAGACGGCGGCACTCCGCTATGCCAGCGCCGTCATCGCCACCAGCCAGAACACCAAGCGTATGCTGGTCGTGGATTTCTTCGTGCCGGAAGCACGGATCACCGTGGCGGAGCCCGGTGTCGACCCTGCGCCTCGTGCCTCGGGCTCGCCGGACGGAGGGCCGCTTCAGCTGCTGGCGGTCGGCTCGCTGGTGCCGCGCAAGGGCTATGACGTGCTGGTCGCGGCCCTTGCCGGGCTCGAAGAGAAGAACTGGCGGCTGACCATCATCGGCGCGGCCGACCGTTCG
>JAEXUU010000411.1 GCA_023452965.1 Pseudomonadota bacterium
TGTCTCCGGAGCCTTCTGGAGCATCCTTCGAGACGCGCTCCTGCAGAGCGCTCCTCAGGATGAGGGCTGAAGGGATGATCTGCCGTCATGCCGCGGCCCTCGCTTCGCGGATATGGCCGCGCAATTCGTGGACGATCTCGGCAAATTCCGGCGTGTAGGTGATTTCGAGATCGCGCGGACGGGCGAAGCCGATCTCGCGCTCGGCGATGATCCTGCCCGGCCGCGCCGACATGCAGAACACCCGGTCGGCCAGGAACACCGCCTCGCGCAGATCATGTGTGACCAGGATCACCGTGACGGCGCGCTCGGCCTGTAGGTCGCGGATCACGCACCAGAGTTCCTCGCGCGTGAAGGCGTCGAGAGCACCGAAGGGCTCGTCCAGCATCAGGAGCTTGGGCTCGTGGATCAGCGAGCGGCAGAGCGAGGCGCGCTGCTGCATGCCGCCCGAGAGCTCCCAGGGATACTTCGAGCCCATGCCCTTGAGGCCGACCTTCTCGAGCAGCCCTTCGGCTCGCGCGACATATTCGTCCTTGTTGGCGCGCAGGCGCTGGCGATGCGGCTGCACCACTTCGAGCGGCAGCAGGAGGTTGTCTAGCGTGGTGCGCCAGGGCAGCAGCACCGGGTTCTGGAAGGCCATGCCGGTGATCTTGATCGGCTCGGCGACGCGCTGGCCGGCGACCGCGACCATGCCGGCCTTCGGCTTCTGCAGGCCGGTCGCTAGCTTCATCAGGGTCGACTTGCCGCATCCGGACGGGCCGACGATGGCGGCGAACTCGCCCTCGCGCACCTTCAGCGACAGGCCGTCGACCGCGGGCGGCCCGTCACCGCCGCCGTAGACATGCGTGACCTCGTTCAGTTCGACGAAGGCGGTCAAGGGCGCTCCATGGGCAGCAGACGGGAAGCCGGCCTTCCCTTCGCCGGGAAGGCCGGATGCGGGGCGGGGTGCTCAGAGCTTCCGATCGGCCTCGGCCGGCAGGAAGCTGTCGACGAAAGCCTCGCCAGCCTTGGCCTTGTCCTTGAAGGTGAAGGTCAGGCCGATCTGGTCGAGCGCCGTCGCCCAGCGCGCCTGGTCGATGCCGCCGACGCCATTGGCCTTGACCCAGGGCGTCACCACGTTCTGCTCCAGCGTCATCTTCAGGCGCTCGAGCTCGACCTCCTGCTTGGCGACATCGTTGCGCTTGATCACCAGCTGCGCGCCGAGCTCGGGATTGGCGACGGTGTCGCGAATACCCTTGGTAATCGCACGCAGCAGGCCGCGCAGCGCCTCCGGCTTTTCGGCCATGAACTTCGGCGAGGCCATCACGACATTGCCGTAGAGCTCGACGCCGTAATCCGACATCAGCATGGTGACGATGTCGTCGACCGGCACGCCGCGCGACTTCAGGTTGATGTAGGACGAATTGGCGAAGCCGAAGACGGCGTCGACCTCGCCCGAGGCGAGCATCGGCTCGCGCACCGGGAAGCCGACATTCTCCATCCGCATCTTGCTGTCGTCGAGCTTGTTGACGGTCTTGAAGATCGGCCATTGCGCGAAGGCGGCGTCGGCCGCCGGGGCGCCGAACTTCTTGCCTTCGAGGCTCTTCACATCGCTGGTGATGCCGCGGCTCTTGCGGCCGACGATGGCGAAAGGCGGACGGTCATAGACCATCATCACCGCCTTGAGATCGACGGTCGGGTTCTCGTCGCGGAAGCGGATCAGCGAGTTCACGTCGCCGAAGCCGACATCATAGGTCCCCGAGGCGACGCGCGGGATCGCTTCGCGCGAGCCATTGCCGGTGTCGATGGTGACGTCGAGCCCCTCGGCTTTGAAGTAGCCCTTCTCCTGCGCCATCAGGAACAGCGCCGCCGGCCCCTCGAAGCGCCAGTCGAGCGTGAAGCGCACCGCAGTCTGCGCCGCGGCCGGGCCGCTTCCGAGCCCCGCCACGACCAGGCCGAGCACGCCCGCCAGCCCGGCCAGGCGCCGGCGTGAAAGGGAGCTGTAGACTTTAGTCGTAGACATCTGGGACTCCGGAATGGGGCGCGAAAGGAGCGATGGCGGGAGATTGGTTCCGGCGACGACGAGCAAGGCCCGTGCCGCAGAGCAGGCAGCTTCAAACTGGCGCAATGTCCATCTGCGTCAAGCCGATCCGATGAAAATTCATGCAGCGCGGCAAACAAGTCGCGCAAATTTCCGGCAGCCTGCCTCAGGCGGTTCCTTTCCCGCCGAAAGCCGGCCGGTCAGAGCGGCAGCGCCCCGTCGGTCTTGACCTCTTCCATCACCGCATAGGTCCGCGTCTCGCGCACCGCCGGCAGCGCCAGCAGCACCTCGCCGAGGAAGCGCCGATAGGCGTTCATGTCGGCGACCCTGGTCTTGACGAGATAGTCGAAGCCGCCGGCGACCATATGGCATTCCAGCACCTCGGGCGCCCGCTTCACCGCATTGGCAAAGCGCTCGAAGGCGTCGGGCGTCGTCTTGTCGAGATAGACCTCGACGAAGACCAGAAGATGCAGCCCGAGCTTCACCGGATCGAGCGTCGCACGATAACCGGTAATGTAGCCCTCGCGCGTCAGCCGCTTCAGGCGTTCGCCGGTCGCGGTCGGTGACAGCCCAACCGCCTCGGCCAGCTCGACGCCGGCGGCACGGCCGTCATTCTGCAGCATCGCCAGCAGGCGGCGGTCGGTTCGATCCAGCACAGGATATTTCTCTGTCATATGGCAGTACAACGAACATTCTTACATCTGAGAGCCAAACATATCCATTGATATCCGGCGTGCTTGCCACGATCCTTCAGATCATCCCGTTTTAGCCTCTCCGGAGCCCCCGCCATGGCCGCCCCTGCCCCGCGACCGATCGACAGCGCCGCCCCCGTTTTCCGCGCGCCCTATGCCGAGGATGACGGTGCGATTGCCGGGCGCCTGCTCGCCGGCTCCAGGCGGGAGCCCGCAGCCAAGGCCAGGATCGACGCCCGCGCCACCTCGCTGATCGAGGCGATCCGCACCCGCAAGGTCGGCCTCGGCGGCATCGAGGAATTGCTGCGCGAGTATTCGCTCTCGACCAAGGAGGGCCTCGCGCTGATGGTGCTGGCGGAAGCCCTGCTGCGCGTGCCGGACGCCGCCACCGCCGACCGGCTGATCGAGGACAAGCTCGGCCAGGGCGACTTCGCCCATCATGAATCGAAATCCGACGCCTTCCTGATCTCGGCCTCGTCCTGGGCGCTCGGCCTCACCGCCCGCATCATCCAGCCCGGCGAGACCCCGACCAGCATCATCGGCAACCTCTCCAAGCGCCTTGGCCTGCCGGCCGTGCGCACCGCGACGCGCCAGGCCATGCGGGTGATGGGCAATCATTTCGTGCTCGGACAGACCATCGAGGAGGCGCTGAAGCGCGCCCGCTCCGGCACCGGCAAGCTCTATCGCTACTCCTTCGACATGCTCGGCGAGGGCGCCCGCACGCAAGGAGATGCCGATCGCTACTACGCCTCCTATGCCGCCGCGATCGACGCCATCGGCCGCTCCGCCGGCAATGACAAGCTGCCGACCCGGCCGGGCATCTCGGTCAAGCTCTCGGCCCTGCATCCGCGCTATGACGCGACCAATCGCGAGCGCGTGCTCGTCGAGCTCACCCCGAAGGTGATCGAGCTCGCCCGGCAGGCCAAGAAATACGATCTCAACTTCACCGTCGACGCCGAGGAAGCAGACCGGCTCGAACTCTCGCTCGACGTGATCGACGCGGTGCTGGCCGATGCCTCGCTCGCCGGCTGGGACGGCTTCGGCCTCGCCATCCAGGCCTATCAGAAGCGCGCCAGCGCGGTGATCGCCCATATCGCGGCGCTGGCCGAGTTCTATGACCGGCGCATGATGGTGCGCCTGGTCAAGGGCGCCTATTGGGACACCGAGCTGAAGCGCGCCCAGGAGCGCGGCCTGCCCGACTATCCGGTCTTCACCCGCAAGGCGATGACCGACCTGAACTACGAGGCCTGCGCCAAGCAGCTGCTGGCCCTGCGCCCGCGCATCATTCCGCAGTTCGCCACCCACAACGCGCTGACGGTCGCGACCGTCGCCGAGCTCGCCGGCAACACCGAGAACTTCGAGTTCCAGCGCCTGCACGGCATGGGCGAAGCGCTCTATGAGCGCCTGCTGCAGGAGAATTCCGGCTTCGCCTGCCGGACCTCTGCGCCGGTCGGCGGCCATCAGGACCTGCTCGCCTATCTCGTGCGCCGCCTGCTCGAGAACGGCGCCAACTCCTCCTTCGTCTCGGTCTCGGGCGATCCCGACGTGCCGGTCTCGGAGCTGCTCGTGCCGCCGGCCGACATCATCGGAACGCCGGGTGCCGCCCGCCATCGCCGCATCCCGCTGCCGGCCGATCTCTTCGGCCCGTCCCGCAAGAACTCGGCCGGCGTCGAGCTCGGCGATGCCGCGAGCCTGGAGGCGCTGCTCGCCGAGATCGGCCGCGCGACCGCAAAGCCCTTCCCGGAGGCGGGCGCCGTGATCGACGGCAAGCCCGTCGCCGGCAACCGCCGTGAGCTGCGCTCGCCGATCGACGCAAGGCCGATCGGCCATGTCGTCGAGGCGAACGAAGCTTCGGCCGCCCAGGCGGTGCTCGCGGCGAAGGCCGGCTTCCCCGCCTGGAACGCGACGCCGGCCCGGATCCGCGCCGCGGCGCTGCGCCAGGCGGCCGAGCTGATGGAGGCCCGCCGCGGCCCGATCCTCGCTTTGCTCCAGGCCGAGGCCGGCAAGACGCTGGACGACGCCATCGCGGAGCTGCGCGAAGCCGTCGACTTCCTGCGCTACTACGCCGCCGAGGCCGAGACGAAGTTCGCGGTGCCGACCGCCCTGCCCGGCCCAACCGGCGAGGAGAACCGCCTCGTCCTGCGCGGCCGCGGGCCCTTCATCTGCATCGCGCCCTGGAACTTCCCGCTCGCCATCTTCGTCGGTCAGGTCGCGGCCGCGCTGGTCACCGGCAACAGCGTCGTCGCCAAGCCGGCGCCGCAGACCCCGCTCATCGCCAGCCTCGCCATCGCCATCCTGCACGAGGCCGGCGTGCCGAAATCGGCGCTGCACCTCACCCCCGGCGACGGCAAGCTCGGCGCCGCCCTCGTCTCCCATCCCGACGTCGCCGGCGTCGCCTTCACCGGCTCGACCGCGACCGCCCGCGCCATCAACCGCGCCCTCGCCAGCAAGGACGGCCCGATCGTCCCGCTGATCGCCGAGACCGGCGGCCTCAACGCCATGATCGTCGACGCGACCGCCCTCGCCGAGCAGGTCGCCGACGACGTGGTGATGTCGGCCTTCCGCTCGGCCGGCCAGCGCTGCTCGGCGCTGCGCCTGCTGGTGGTGCAGGAGGACGTCGCCGACAAGATGGTCGAGATGATCGAGGGCGCCGCCAGCGTGCTCCGGCTCGGCGACCCACGCGAGAGCGAGACCCATGTCGGCCCGGGGATCGACGCCCCCGCCAAGCAGCGGCTCGACGCCCATATCGCGGCGATGCAGGCCGAGGGCCGCGTCGCCTATGCCGGCGCGGTGCCCTCGCTCGGCGGCACCTTCGTCGCCCCGCACATCATCCGGCTCGACAAGGTCTCCGACCTCACCGCCGAGCATTTCGGCCCGGTGCTGCATGTCGTGCGCTGGAAGGCGGGCGAGCTCGACAAGGTGATCGACGCGATCGAGGCCACCGGCTACGGCCTGACGCTCGGCGTGCATTCGCGCATCGAGACCACGGTCGAGCACGTCACGCAAAAGCTCTCGACCGGCAATATCTACGTCAACCGCAACATCATCGGCGCGGTCGTCGGCGTGCAGCCCTTCGGCGGCCACGGCCTCTCGGGCACCGGCCCCAAGGCCGGCGGGCCGAACTATCTCGCCCGCTTCGCCACCGAGCAGACGGTGACGATCAACACCGCGGCGGCCGGCGGCAACGCCTCGCTGATCGCGATGGGCGAGTAGCCTCCTTCTCCCACCCATCTCGCGCCTGCCCGAGATGGGCACTCCAAGTGGTGCATGTCGGAAA
>JAEXUU010000412.1 GCA_023452965.1 Pseudomonadota bacterium
AGCCAGCTCCAGGCCTTCTTCATCGTGTCGCAGTTCTTGATGCCGTAGAGCGTAACCATCGTCGCGCCTGTCCTCGATTGCTGTCGGCGCGGGGTTGGCATGGCGGCCATACGAGATCAAGCGGGCGCGCTACAGGGCATCGGCATGCCAGGCGCGCGGGTCAGGACGAATAGCGCGGAAAAGCAGCCGTCTCTCGCGTTCCGTCATCCGATCGGCAACGATGGCATGTATCGGGCGGGCGGAGAATCGCATGGACGCGTCATGATCGATCAGCTGCAACAGGCCGCGAAGCGCGACGACGAGCTCGATATTCCGTTCCGCTCCTGGAAGAACCATCCGGCTGCCGGGGTGGATTTCCCCGACCTCTCCATCGCAACCAGCGATGCGGCCCGGACGCGCCCCATCGTCGATGCGCTCGCGTCGCGGATACCGGCCGATGTCGAGGTGCTCGCCGGCATCGACATCGGTGGGCTCGGCCTCGCCGGAGCGCTGGCCTATCGCAACGGCCTCGGCTTGATCGACATCCGCAAGGTCGATTCGCTGCGCAACGAGGTGATGCGCAGCATCATCGCGAACTACGAACTCGGCGAAGGTGTCGTGATCTCGAAAGGCGCCGGGCTGGCGGGCCGTCATGTCGCGATCGTCGACGACTGCCTGATCTCGGGCGGTACGGCGCTAGCGACTGCGCGGCTGATCCGCCGGCTCGGCGGCCGTTGCGACACGGCGCTCTTCGTCTTCGAGATCGAGGGCATGAGCGGCCGCGAGCGCCTCGCCCAAGGCGGCATCCGGGCGGAAGTGCTGCGCACCGTTCCGCGAACGGCGCCGGAGGCAGCGGAGAGCGCCTGAAGAACGCGGGCACGCTTACCCGCCGCCCAGCGGCCAGCGCGCCAGATGGCGATGGCGTTTTTCGCCATTGACGCTCTGGATCAGCACGAAGTCGTGCACCGTCCAGCGCAGCGGCCGAATTCCGGTCTCCAGCACGATCTGCTCGTCATAGAGCATGGTCAGATGCGGATTGAACTGGCTCTTCGCCTGGAGTTCACAGGCTGCCATCGCGCGCCTGAGTCCGGCCTGAAGCCAGCCCAGCGCCGGCAAGCCCTCGCTGTTGGCGAGGACGAGAGGCCGTTTGCGCGCGCCCTGGCTGAAACTCACCGCATGGTCGAAACCGACATCGAATGGCTGGCAACGAACCTGGTCGCCGATGGCCTGCAGCTTGGAAAGCACCTCGTCCGGCGCCGGACCGGGCCCTCCGACACCGCAGAGCGAGATATGGTAGCGGCCGGTACCGATGATCGAACCGCGGAGATCGTGCAATCGCCGGAAACCGTCGGCGATGCGGTCGATCTCCCTGCCCGCCTCGGCGGTCGGCACGATCGCGAAGAAATAGTTATTGATAGGCTGGTGGCGGGAATACCCGCCCGGTTCGACCATGAACATGCGCCTCTCCTCGGATGCGCCCCCACGATGAATAAGAACATATAGAGAACAAAAACACAAGAACCTGGCGCCCGCTGGCGAATTTTCAGCAAGGCGAGCGCGCCCGCCTCGCTGCCGGCATCAGGCCGAGGTGCTTGAACTCAGACCGGCTACCAGCCTGAGCCAGGGCGCCAGATGGAAGACGCTCATCAGCAGGTACATCGCGGCCATGCCGTTCATAGGCGCGGCGCCCGGCATGGCGGCGCAAAGCAGCGTCGGCGCGTCGTTCTCGAAGAGCAGGGTGAGCAGGCCCATGGCGGCGAAGGTCGGCGCAGCGGCCAAGGCCAGCCAGTCCGCCGCGCGGAGAGATGCGACACCGGCAAAATCGGGAAGGCTCACCATGACCGTCTCAGCTCTGGCCGTATTCGTCATGGCGGCGCCACCAAGGGCCGTTCGCCTCGTTGCGGCCCTTGGGAGCCCGGTCGAGCCAGGGATACATGCTCCAGATGCCGTCGACGCCGCGCGCATAGGTCGAATAGGTGTGATAGACGACGCCATCCTCGATGACGAAGGCGCTCACTCCCGGCCGCTCGCGAGTATAGCTCGCCACATCGGTGCCAGCCGTGGCGGCGAAGCGCTCAGTGACCGAGGCGCTGTCGCCCTCCAGACGTGAACGCCATACGAAGGCCGGCTCGCGCTGGAAATTGTACTCGATCGCACCGTCGCGCTGCTGCTGCTCGGTGAAAGAGACGTTGAAGTCGAAATTGAAGGCGCCGTCCGAGGACGAGGCCCAGGGGAAACGCCAGCCCATGCGCTCCCGGTAGGCGAGGAGCCTGGCCAGCGGCGCCCGCGACACCGCCATCAGCGTCACGTCATGGTTGGCGAGATGCACCGTGATGCCGTTGAAGCCGTCGGCGATCGCCGAGCAGGACGGGCAGCCCGCCTTGTAATCGGGCCCGAACATGAAGTGGTAGACAAGGAGCTGCGAGCGCCCGCGGAACAGATCGGCCAGCGAGGCCGGGCCCTCCTCGGTCTCGAAGCGGAACGCCTTGTCGATACGGACCCAGGGCAGTTGCTGGCGCTGCCGGGCGAGTTCGTCGCTGAGCCGCGTCAGCTCCTTTTCCTTCTCGAGCAGCGCGATGCGCGCTGAGAGCCATTCGTCGCGGGAACCGGTCTGATGCATCGTCATCGATCTCGTCTCCTGTCGTCGCCTGTCCATCGCCGCGGGTTTTCGTGGCGGTGCGGCGTCGCCTTGTTGGTAGTCGCCGGCCGTGAGACGGTGGGAGTGACAAGTTTGGCGGGATCTGAATGGACTCGATGATCACGGCCGCGGCGCGTGCGCTGGCGGCGGGCGATCTGCTCGGAGTGCTGAACCGCGTCGCGCTGCGCGACGACCCGCCGGCACTGGCCCTGCGCGGCATCGCCATGGCCCGGCTCGGCGACTTTGCCCGCGCCAAAGCCTTGCTGCAGAAGGCGGCGCGCGGCTTCGGCCCGAGGGAAGCGGTGGCCCGTGCGCGATGCATTGTCGCCGAGGCCGAGATCGCCCTGGTCTCGCGCGATCTCGGCTGGCCTGCCAAGAGCCTCGAAGCGGCGCGGGCGACGCTGGAGCGGCGCGGCGACCGGCTGAACGCCGCCCATGCCCGGCACCTTTCGGTCCGACGCCTCGTGCTGATCGGCCGGCTCGACGAGGCGGAGCAGACGCTCGCCGAAATCGACCCCTCTCCCTTCCCGCCGGCCCTGCGGGCGGCGCACGAACTCGTCATCGCCGGCATCGCGATCAGGCGGCTGCGGACGCAGGTCGCCCGCACGGCCCTGGCGCAGGCCGCGCGCGCCGCGCGTCACTCCGGCATCGAGGCGCTGGTCGCCGAGGTCGAAAGCGCGACGGCTCTGCTACGCGCCCCGGCTGCGCGCCTGATCGCGCGCGGCGGGGCCATGCTGCTCCTGCTGGAGGAGGTCGAGAGACTTCCCGCAACGGGCGCGCTGATCGTCGACGCCTGCCGGAACAGCGTGCGGACCGCCGATGCGATAGTTGCGCTCGCCACCAGGCCGGTGCTGTTCGCGCTCGCGCGCGCCCTTGCGGAAGCCTGGCCCGGCGACGTCTCCCGCAACGCACTCGTCGCGCGGGCGTTCCGGGCGAAGGAGGCCGATGAATCGCATCGCGCCCGGCTGCGGGTCGAGATCGGGCGGTTGCGCGCCGCGCTTCGGGGGCTCGCCGAGATCAGCGCCACCGCCGACGGTTTCGCTCTCCTGCCGCATCACGCCTCCGGCATCGTGGTTCTGGCGCCGCCGGTCGAGGAACGGCATGCGACACTGCTGGCCCTGCTCGCGGATGGCGAGGCCTGGTCGAGCTCGGGGCTCGCGCTCGCGCTCGGGACGAGCTCGCGCAGCGTGCAGCGCGCCCTCGACGCCCTCGCCTCGGCGGACCGGGTCCAGTCCTTCGGCCGCGGGCCGGCGCGCCGCTGGGTGACGCCGCCAGTGCCCGGCTTCCCGACAGTCTTGTTACTCCCGGCCCCGCCGCCGGGCAGCTAGAAGGGACTGCGACAACCAGATCACGAGCCCCACGCCCCGTTCCGGAGCCGCGCCATGAAACGATCAGCAGCCGAGATCATCCGCGAATACGGCCCCTTCCCCGGCGTCGACGGCGTTCACGGCGTCTCCTATGACGGCCGGCATGTCTGGTTCGCGACCGACGGCAGGCTGAACGCGCTCGATCCCGAGAGCGGAAAGACGGAGCGCTCGCTCGATGTCGCCGCCGACGCCGGCACCGCCTTCGACGGCCGGAACCTGTTCCAGATCGCGGAGGACCGCATCCAGAAGATCGACCCGCAGACGGGCAGGGTTCTGAATACGATCCCGGCACCGGGCAGCGGCAATTCCGGGCTGGCCTGGGCGGAAGGCACGCTCTGGGTCGGCCAGCATCGCGACCGCAAGATCCACCAGATCGACCCGGAAACCGGCGCCATCCTGCGCACCATCGAGTCGAACCGCTTCGTCACCGGCGTCACCTGGAGCCATGGCGAACTCTGGCACGGCACCTGGGAAAACGACGAGAGCGAGCTCCGGCGCGTCGATCCGCAAACCGGGGCGGTGCTGGAACGGCTCGACATGCCGGCCGGCACCGGCGTCTCGGGTCTCGAGGCCGATGGCGGTGACCGCTTCTACTGCGGCGGCGGCAAGATCGGCCTGCTCAGGGCCGTGCGGCGGCCGCGCTAAAGCCGTCCGGCACCGCCGCAGCGCGGCCCGGCAGCCAGGGTGACCGCCCTTATTTTGAGGCGCCACCGCTAGCGACCACAACACTGCGCGCGCGGCGCGGCAGGCGGCCGTTCAGGACGGCGTAGGCGGCGAGGCCGATCAGCAGGCCCCAGAACGCGCCGCCGATGCCGAGCAGCTGGATATTGGCGGCGGACGCCAGGAAGGTGATCAGGGCCGCTTCGCGGGAAGCCGGGTCGGCCAGCGCCGCCGCCAGGCTGCCGCCGATCGTGCCGAGCAAAGCAAGGCCCGCGAGCGTCGTGATGAAGGTCGCGGGGAATGCCATGAACACCGCCGCAAGCGTGACGCCGAACACCCCGACGAGCAGGTAGAGGCACCCTGCGGCGATGCCGGCGATCCAGCGCCTCGCCGGATCCTCATGCGCCTCCTTGCCGGTGGCGATCGCCGCCGTGATCGCGGCGAGGTTGAAAGCGTGGGAGCCGAAGGGCGCCATCAGCAGCGAGCCGAGCCCGGTCACGGTGACGATCGGATCGGCGCTGGTCTTGAAGCCATCGTTCCGCAACACCAGCATTCCCGGCGTATACTGGCCGGTCAGGGTGATCAGGAACAGCGGCAGCGCGACGCTGAGCAGCGCCTTCAGCGAGAATTCCGGCATGGTGAAGACCGGCGCCGCGAACTGAAGCCGCAGGCCCGACAGGTCGACGCGGCCCTGCGCCAGCAGGAAGACGAGCCCGAGAACGAGGATGCCGACCACGGCATAGCGCGGCGAGCAGCGCTTCAGGGCGAGATAGGCGAGGATCAAGAGCCCAACCAGCAGCGGATCGACGCTTGCGCCGCCGAAGGCACCGATGCCGAATTGCAGCAGGATGCCGGCCAGCAGGCCGGACGCAATTCCGGGCGGGATCAGGCGGATGACCTTGTCGAACCAGCCCGACAGGCCGAGCGCGACGAAGGTTGCCGCGGAGATCATGTAGGCCCCCACCGCCTCGGCATAGGGCGTCGTCGCGAGCGCGGTGACGAGGAAGGCGGCTGCCGGCGTCGACCAGGCGGTGATGATCGGCTCGCGATAGCGCCAACTCAGGAC
>JAEXUU010000430.1 GCA_023452965.1 Pseudomonadota bacterium
GCTCAGCTCCATCGCCGGGTTGGTGATGAAGTAGAGGTCGGCGCCGAGATTCTCGTCCGGCGAGGAGAGGTCCCAGAGCGAGCCGGCATCGAGCGCGTCCTGGACGGAGGCGACGGGCAGGATGCCGATGCCCATGCCGGCCGCGATCATCCTTGCGACCTCCTCGAGATTGGGGCTGGAGCCGACGATGCGGCTGCCGAGGCCGACGCCCTGGCGCAGCGAGACCATCGGCTCGAGCGCGCCGTCCTGGCCGCAGGCGAGCGCGATGAACGGCTCGTCCTTCATGTCGGCGAGCGGGATGTCCTTCAGCCCGTAGAGCGGGTGGTCGCGTCCGCACAGGATGCCGAATTCCTCGCGCAGCAGCAGGCGGCAGGTCAGCCCGGCCAGCGGATTCGGCAAGAGGCAGATGCCGAACGGGCTGAGCTTCTGCGAGACGGCGCGGACGATGTCCTGGCTGGTCGCGACGTCGATGCGCACATTGACCGAGGGGTGCTGGCGGTTCAGCAGGGTCAGCGAACGGTCGAGCACCGGCATCACGACATGGGTGACGACCAGGATGCGGACGAGCCCGGTGAGCTCGTCATGCTCCTCCGACAGCTTGTCGCCGATGCGGGCGACGCTGCGATAGATGTCGACGCATTCCTTGTAGAGCAGCTCGCCGCGCTTGGTCAGCACGAAGCGGCGGCTGTCGCGCTGGATCAGCTGGCTGCCCAGCGTTTCCTCCAGCCGCTGCAGGGCGGCGCTGACCGAGGGCTGCCGGACCAGCAGGCGGTCGGCCGCCTTGGTGATGGAACGCTCTTCCACGATCACCAGGAAGGTGTGGAGCAGGTTCCAGTTCAGGTGGTGCAGCTTGGGGCGTGTCGCATTCAACGGGGCTCTCCCGAGCCTCGCGGGAGAGGCTCAACGGCAGGTTGGCCCCATATCGACTCCGATGCCGGGAGGTGGCAACGGCTTTCTCGCGGCCACGCGGCCGCTCAGGCGAAGGACGGCGCCAGGATCGCCCGGGTGCGCAGCCAGCTCTCGCGATCGGGCGCGCAGAGCAGGCCGAGCGTCGGCTGAGCCGGGCGGTAGGGCTCGCCGTCCAGCATGCGGACATGGCCGCCGGCTTCGGCATAGATCAGCGAGCCCGGAGCATGGTCCCAGGGGCTGAGGCGGCCATAGAGCAGGAAATGCCCGTTCCCGGCGGCGGCCAGCCGGTACTCGTGGCCGCAGCAGCGCAGCGAGGAGACATTGGCGAAGGCCGGCATGCGACCGGGCAATTCGCTGCGCAGCGGTTCGGGGAAATACTGCCAGCTCATCATGCCGGTCATTTCGGAAGGGGCGGCGCCGGGCGCCACCTTCAGGTCGCGGCTCTTGCCGTCATCGCGCGCGAGCCAGGCGCCTTCGCCGCGCAGCGCCATGGCGCTGTCTGCGACGACGGGATCGTGGATCACCGCCGCGACGACCTCGCCCTTGACCAGCGCCGCCGCCATCACCGCGAAGAGCGGCAGGTCTGAGGCGTAGTTGAGGGTGCCGTCGATCGGGTCGATGACGAAGGCGAGCTCGGCATCCGCCAGGCTCTCGAGCAGGGCCGGGTCGGCGGCGACGGCCTCCTCGCCGATCAGGGCGGCACCCGGAAAGGCCTTGGCCAGTTCGGCGCTGATGAAGCGTTCCGCCGCCTCGTCGGCCTCGGTTACGAGGTCGGTCGCCGAGCGCTTCTCGCGGATCTCGCCTTCGGCGAGGTTGCGGAAGCGCGGCATCACCTGGCGGCGGCCCGCCTCGGCGAGGATGCGCGCGAGCGTCTCATGGTCCTGGCGTGAGAAGGTCATCGTGGTCCGGTCTTGGTAGCTGGGAAAGGTTCCGGCGAGGGCGTTCAGCCGAGGTCGAATTCGACGAGGATCGGCTGGTGGTCGGAGACCTTGGTCTCGACATCGCAGACGATGGCGCGGGCGCGGGCCGCGAGATCGGGCGTCGCAAGGACGTAGTCGAGACAGCCGGGCTGGCCGTAGGTCTGGTCGAAGAGATTGGCGGTCGGCGGATGCGGCGCCTCGCCCATCACCGAAGGCCAGAGGTCGACGAGCGGCGGCTCGCCGCCCGGGAAGGGCGCCATCAGCCTTGCCAGAACCGGATCGTCCGGCCGCATGTTGAAGTCGCCGGTGAGCACGGCGCTCGGCGAGCTCGGCGTCATCCGGTAGGTGTGCGGCCCGGCGGAACGGGGCTTCGCATGACGCGCCAGCGCCATGCGATGGGCCTCGCGGATGCCCTCGACCTGCGCGGCGCGCAGCTCCGAGGCCGAGTACTCGAGATGCGTCGTCATCAGCCTGACCGGCCCCATCGGCGTCAGCGCCATGGCCTCGATCAGCGTGCGCGGCATGTTGCGGGTCTCGGCCGCTTCCCAGGGCAGGAGATGGCGCAGCGCCTGGGCGACGGGATAGCGCGTCAGCAGGAGGTTGCCGAAACGGCTGCGGCCGCCCTTGCCGTCATCGACATCGACGCCGATGCCCTCGATCGCCGTGAAGCCGGGCAGCAATTCGGCGAAGCGCGCGAACTGGTTGGTCTCGTCGTTGAAGTCGAGCTCGGGGAAGTTGTCGGCGACTTCCTGCAGGCAGAGCACGTCGAAATCGGCCATCTGCCGGGCATGGGCGACGACGCGCGCCGGATCGACGCGGTTGTCCATGCCGCGGGCCCACTGAATGTTCCAGGTGATCAGTTTCATCCGAACCGCCGTGTCGTCACTTGCTTCATGTCGTCACTTGATTCCAGCGCGCATGAAGCTCTGCACGAACTGACGCTGGAAGAGCAGGAAGGCAACCAGCAGCGGCGCCGAGGTCATCAGCGTCGCGGCGCAGATCACCGCCCAGTCGATGCCCTGGTCGCTGGAGGAGAAGACCTGCAGGCCGACCGTCAGCGGCCGCGATTCCACGGAGTTGGTGACAAGC
>JAEXUU010000434.1 GCA_023452965.1 Pseudomonadota bacterium
CATGTGCCGGCGCTGGACTGGCGGCGTGTTCATGGCCGTGCCTTGCGGCGAGGTGACGATCGAGGACGAGAGCCGCCTCGGCCGCTATCCCTCCTCCGACTGGGCTGAGCGGCAGTTCTGCTCTGTCTGCGGGTCGAGCCTGTTCTGGCGGCTGCGCGACGGCGCGGGCCATGTGGCCGTCTCACTGCAGAGCTTCGACGACCTGACGCCTTTCACCTTCCTCGAAGAGATCTTCATCGACGAGAAGCCAGGCCTTTATGCCTTTGCCGGCGAGCGCCCCCGCCTGACGGGTGCCGAGGTGATGGCGCGGTTCCAGGCTGAGCAGGACGCCCGGACATGAGCGAGCACAATATCCGCAACTTCTCGATCAACTTCGGCCCGCAGCATCCGGCGGCGCACGGCGTGCTGCGCCTGGTGCTGGAGCTCGACGGCGAGATCGTCGAGCGCGTCGACCCGCATATCGGCCTGCTGCATCGCGGCACCGAGAAGCTGATCGAGGCCAAGACCTATCTCCAGGCGCTGCCCTATTTCGACCGGCTCGACTATGTCGCGCCGATGAACCAGGAGCATGCCTATTCGCTCGCGGTCGAGAAGCTGATGGGCGTGACCGTGCCGCGCCGCGGCCAGCTCATCCGCGTGCTCTACTCCGAGATCGGCCGCATCCTCTCGCATATCCTCAACGTCACCACGCAGGCGATGGACGTCGGCGCGCTGACGCCGCCGCTCTGGGGCTTCGAGGAACGCGAGAAGCTGATGATCTTCTACGAGCGGGCTTGCGGCGCGCGCATGCACGCGGCCTATGTCCGGCCCGGCGGCGTCCACCAGGACCTGCCGACCTCGCTGATCCACGACATCGCCGAATGGTGCGACCCGTTCCTCAAGGTCTGCGACGACCTGGAAGGCCTGCTCACCGACAACCGCATCTTCAAGCAGCGCAATGTCGACATCGGCGTCGTCGATCTCGAGACCTGCTGGAAATGGGGTTTTTCGGGCGTGATGGTGCGCGGCTCCGGCGCCGCCTGGGACCTGCGCAAGAGCCAGCCCTACGAGTGCTATGAGGAGATGGAATTCGACATCCCCGTCGGCAAGAACGGCGATTGCTACGACCGCTACTGCATCCGCATGGAAGAGATGCGCCAGTCGGTCCGCATCATGAAGCAGTGCTGCGAGAAGCTGCTGGCGGCCGATGGCGGTGGCCCGGTCTCCTCGCTCGACGGTAAGATGGTGCCGCCCAAGCGCGGCGAGATGAAGCGCTCGATGGAAGCGCTGATCCACCATTTCAAGCTCTACACCGAAGGCTACAAGGTGCCCGAGGGCGAGGTCTACGCCGCCGTCGAAGCGCCCAAGGGCGAGTTCGGCGTCTATCTCGTCTCCGACGGCACCAACAAGCCTTATCGCTGCAAGATCAAGGCCCCGGGCTTCGCCCATCTCCAGGCCATGGACTTCATGTGCCGCAAGCACATGCTGGCGGACGTCTCCGCCATCCTCGGCTCCCTCGATATCGTCTTTGGTGAGGTGGACCGCTGATGTCCGTCCGTCGTCTCGCTCCCGATCACGTCCAGCCTGCCTCTTTCGCCTTCACCGCGGCGAACGAGAACTGGGCCGATCAGCAGATCGCAAAGTATCCCGAAGGTCGCCAGGCCTCCGCCGTGATTCCGCTGCTGTGGAAGGCCCAGGAGCAGCACGATGGCTGGCTGCCGCGCGCTGCGATCGAGGCCGTCGCCCACAAGCTCGGCATGGCGCCGATGCGGGTGCTGGAGGTCGCGACCTTCTACACCATGTTCAGCCTGCAGCCGGTGGGCCAGCACTTCGTCCAGCTCTGCGGCACGACGCCCTGCGCGCTGCGCGGTGCCGAGGCGCTGAAGAAGGTCTGCGAGGACGTCATCGGCCCGCAATCGACCGTTACCGCCGACGGCAAGCTCTCCTGGCTCGAGGTCGAATGCCTCGGCGCCTGCTGCAACGCCCCGATGGCGCAGATCAATTTCGACTATTACGAGGATCTGACGCCGGAGAACTTCCGCAAGCTCCTCGACGATCTCCGCCATGGCCGCCCGACCAAGCCCGGCCCGCAGATCGACCGTTCCTGCTCGGAGCCGGTCGGTGGTGGCGAGACGCTGAAGGACGCCGCGCTCTATGACGGCTCGGTGATCGGCGCCGGCAACTGGCAGCAGCGCATCGCCAAGCAGCGCGAAGAGGCCGCGATCAAGATCGCGAGCGAGAAGGCCGCCGCCGAAGCCAAGGCGAAGGCGGAGGCGGAAGCTGCCGCTGCGACCGGCAAGGCCGGCCCGACCGACACCAAGACCGCGCCGGCTCCCGAAGCCGCTGCACCCGGCCGTCCGAAGCCGTCCGAACCCGGCCAGCCGGCCAGCGCCGCGCAGGACACCCCGTCCGCGACCGGCAAGGCGATCAAGGACGACGCCAAGCCGGCTCCCGCCGCCAAGGCCGCGAAGGCCGCTCCCGCTGCTGAAGCCACGCCCGCCGTGGCCGAATCCAAGCCCGAGCTGCTCACCGCGGCGCGTGGCGGCAAGGGCGACGACCTCGAGCTGATCTGGGGCGTCGGTCCCAAGCTGGCGACGATGCTCAACGAGATGGGCATCTGGCACTACGATCAGATCGCCGTCTGGACGCCGGCCGAGCTGGCCTGGGTCGATGCGCGTGTGACTGGATTCAAGGGCAGGGCGGTCCGTGACGACTGGATCGGCCAGGCCAAGAAGCTTGCGACCGGCTGGCGGCCGGACAGCAAGCTCGGCGACAAGCCGGTGAAGTGAGGCGAAAACCATGCTCGCAGACCGCGACCGCATTTTCACCAACCTCTACGGCCGGCACGACCTGTCGCTGAAGGGCGCCATGCAGCGCGGTGCCTGGGACGGCACCAAGTTCCTGCTCGAGCAGGGCCGCGACTGGATCATCGACGAGATGAAGAAATCCGGCCTGCGCGGGCGCGGCGGCGCCGGCTTCCCGACCGGCCTGAAATGGTCGTTCATGCCGAAGCAGAGCGACGGGCGCCCGCATTATCTCGTCGTCAATGCCGACGAGTCGGAGCCCGGCACCTGCAAGGACCGCGAGATCATGCGCAACGACCCGCATACGCTGGTCGAGGGCTGCCTGATCGCCTCCTTCGCGATGGGTGCGCACGCCGCCTACATCTACATCCGCGGCGAATACGTCCGCGAGCGCGAGGCGCTGCAGCGCGCCGTCGACGAGGCCTATGCGGCGAACCTCATCGGCAAGAACAACAAGCACGGCTATCCGTTTGATCTTTATGTGCATCACGGCGCCGGCGCCTATATCTGCGGCGAAGAGACCGCGCTGCTCGAGAGCCTCGAGGGCAAGAAGGGCATGCCGCGGCTGAAGCCGCCTTTCCCGGCCAATGTCGGCCTCTATGGCTGCCCGACCACCGTCAACAACGTCGAGTCGATCGCGGTCGCGCCGACCATCCTGCGCCGCGGCGCGAGCTGGTTCTCCTCGATCGGCACGCCCAACAATGTCGGCACCAAGCTGTTCTGCGTCTCGGGCCATGTGAACAAGCCCTGCAACGTCGAAGAGGCGATGGGCCTGACCTTCCGCGAGTTGATCGAACGCCATTGCGGCGGCATCCGCGGCGGCTGGGACAATCTCAAGGCGGTCATCCCCGGCGGTTCCTCGGTGCGCATGGTGCCGGCCGAGCAGATCATCGACACGCCGATGGATTTCGACTCGCTCTCGAAGCTGAAGTCGGGCCTCGGCACGGCGGCGGTGATCGTCATGGACAAGTCGACCGACATCATCCGCGCCATCGCCCGCATCAGCTACTTCTACAAGCATGAGAGCTGCGGCCAGTGCACGCCGTGCCGCGAGGGCACCGGCTGGATGTGGCGCGTCGTCAGCCGCATGGCCGAGGGCAGGGCGCAGAAGCGCGAGATCGATATGCTGCTCGACGTGTCCAAGCAGATCGAAGGCCACACCATCTGCGCGCTGGGCGATGCTGCCGCCTGGCCGATCCAGGGCCTGATCAACCATTTCCGTCACGAGATCGAGCAGCGCATCGACGACTATGCCGCCAACCCGCATGGTGAGCCGGTCAGGCTCATGGCGGCGGAGTGAGACCATGACCAAGCTTCTGATCGACGGCATCGAGGTCGACGTTCCTCCGGAGTACACCGTGCTCCAGGCCTGCGAGGCGGCCGGCGCCGAGGTGCCGCGCTTCTGCTTCCATGAGCGGCTCTCCATCGCCGGCAACTGCCGCATGTGCCTGGTCGAGGTGAAGGGCGGCCCGCCGAAGCCGCAGGCCTCCTGCGCCATCGGCGTGCGCGATCTGCGCCCGGGCCCGAACGGCGAGCCGCCGGTCGTCTCGACCAAGTCGCCGATGGTCAAGAAGGCGCGCGAAGGGGTGATGGAGTTCCTGCTCATCAACCACCCGCTCGACTGCCCGATCTGCGACCAGGGCGGCGAGTGCGACCTGCAGGACCAGGCGATGGCCTACGGCGTCGACTCCTCGCGCTTCGCCGAGAACAAGCGCGCCGTCGAGGACAAGTATATCGGCCCGCTGGTGAAGACCTCGATGACGCGCTGCATCCAGTGCACGCGCTGCGTCCGCTTCACCACCGAGGTCGCCGGTGCCACGGATCTCGGCGCGATCGGTCGCGGCGAGGACATGGAGATCACCACCTATCTCGAGCAGGCGATGAGCTCCGAGCTGCAGGGCAACGTCGTCGACCTCTGCCCGGTCGGCGCCCTGACCTCGCGGCCCTACCAGAACAAGGCCCGCCCCTGGGAGCTGACCAAGACCGAATCCGTCGACGTGATGGACGCGGTCGGCTCGGCGATCCGGGTCGATTCCCGTGGCCGCGAAGTGATGCGCGTCCTGCCGCGCATCAACGAGGCGGTGAACGAGGAATGGATCTCCGACAAGACCCGCCACATCGCCGACGGCCTGAAGACCCAGCGTCTCGACCGGCCCTATATCCGCGAGCACGGTGCCCTGCGCCCGGCGAGCTGGAGCGAGGCGCTGGCCCTGGTCGCGAGCAAGCTCAAGGCGGCCAAGCCGGAGCGCGTCGGCGCGATCGCCGGCGATCTCGCCGCGGTCGAGGAGATGTTCGCGCTCAAGAGCCTGATCTCGGGCCTTGGCTCGCAGAATCTCGACTGCCGCCAGGACGGTGCGAAGCTCGATCCGGCCTTCGGCCGCGCCAGCTACATCCTTAACAGCGGCATTGCCGGGATCGAGGACGCGACCTCGCTGCTGATCATCGGCGCCAATCCGCGCAAGGAAGCCGCGATCATCAATGCGCGCATCCGCAAGCGCTGGCTGCGCGGCGACTTCAAGGTCACCGTGATCGGCGAGCCGGTCGACCTGACCTATGCGCATGAGCATCTCGGCGCCGGGCCGGAGACGCTGGCCGATCTGGTCAAGCGTGCGCCGGCTGCCGGCGAGCGGCCGCTGGTGCTGGTCGGGCAGGGGGCTCTCGCCCGTGCCGACGGCGCCGCCGTGCTCTCGCTCGCCGCCAAGGCGGCGCAGGTGCTGGGCGCGGTCAAGGATGGCTGGAACGGTTTCGGCGTGCTGCACACCGCGGCCGCCCGCGTCGGTGCTCTCGATCTCGGCTTCGTGCCGGGTGACGGCGGTCTCGACGTCGCCGGCATGACAGCGGCAGGCGCGCTCGACGTGCTCTATCTGCTCGGTGCTGACGAGATCGAGGTGCCGGCCGGCGCCTTCGTAATCTACCAGGGCAGCCATGGCGACAAG
>JAEXUU010000483.1 GCA_023452965.1 Pseudomonadota bacterium
CAACCAACTCGACGACGTTCCCGTCAGGGTCATTGACCAGACACACCAGAACACCGGGACGAAGCTCGACGATTCCTTTTCGCCTCATCGGATAACCCGCACTGGCAAGGTGGCTTGCAGCGGCATGCAGATCTTCAATGATCAGTGTCAGAAATGCAAAACCCGCTTCGTCGAGAGGCTTGGAGGGCAGTGAGCGTGCAGCTATGCCGCGGTCCGGCTGGAACAACTTGATGCGCTCGCCGGTCGCAAGTTCCAGGCGCACGACCAGATAGCTTGAAGCGCCGATACCGCTTTTAATGGCGGTGTCTTCCGGATTTGAGATCGCAGAAATCTCGCGGAGGCCGAACGTATCCCGGTAGAAGCGGAGGGACGTCTCCATATCTTGGACGGCGAGGCCGATTTCAAATGGCGCAACCGGGGTAAGAGGGTGCGGTGTCATGGAGCAATCCAAGATGGTTGGGTAAGCAGAAACTGAGCTGCCGCGAAATGCCCGTCAGAACGCCACCTTGTCGGCGCCCTTGAGCTGGAGCTGCTCGCGGGCGTCGTCGGGCGTCGCGATCTCCAGGCCGAGGCCCTCGACGATCTGGCGGGCGGCGCGGACCTGGTCGGCGTTCGACTTGGCGAGTTGGCCGGGGCCGAGCCAGAGCGAATCCTCGAGGCCGACGCGCAGGTTGCCGCCCATCGAGACCGCCATCGCCGCGATCGGCAATTGATGGCGGCCGGCGCCAAGCACCGACCAGTGATAGTCGTCGCCGAAGAGCCGGTCGGCGGTGCGCTTCATATGAGCGACGTCCTCCGGGTGCGGGCCGATGCCGCCGAGCAGGCCGAAGACCGACTGGACGAAGAAGGGCGGCTTCACCAGCCCGCGGTCGACGAAATGGGCCAGCGTGTAGAGATGGCCGATATCGTAGCACTCGATCTCGAAGCGCGTGCCGTTCTCGGCGCAGGTGGTCAGGATGTTGGCGATGTCCTTGAAGGTGTTCTTGAAGACGCGGTCGTCCGAGCCTTCGAGATAGGGCCGCTCCCAGTCGTGCTTGAACTCCTTGAAGCGGTTCAGCATCGGGTAGAGCCCGAAATTCATCGAGCCCATGTTGAGCGAGGCGACCTCGGGCTTGAAATGTGCGCAAGGGCGAAGGCGCTCCTCGACCAGCATGGTCGGGGCGCCGCCGGTGGTGATGTTGATGACGCAGTTCGAGCGCTGCTTGATCACCTTGAGGAAGGGTTCGAAAGCCTCGGGCGACTGGTCGGGCTGGCCGGTCTTCGGGTTGCGGGCATGGACGTGGACCAAAGCCGCGCCGGCCTCGGCCGCGCCGACGGCGGCATCGATGATCTCGTCCGGCGTCACCGGCAGATAGGGCGACATCGAGGGGGTGTGGATCGCGCCAGTGACGGCGCAAGTGATGATGACTTTGCGGTTCTTGGCCATGCGATAGTCCTTCGCTGATCCTTTAAGTCCCGAAACTCACGCCGGCTTGCGTTTCGCTCGTCTCGTGAGTGAGGTGCCTTGGCTATCCATACGAAACAGCGGTGCTCAACGTTTCGTCGTCGTGCCGACGCCAGTATTCGTTGAGGATGCGGGTTGTGATCGGACCCGGCTTTCCGTCGCCGATCGGGCGCCCTTCGAATTCGGTGACCGGGGTGATGCCGCCCGCCGTCGTCGCTGTGAAAATCTCGTCGACGGCGGACAACTCGGCGCCATGCACGGCGCGAATTTCGCAGCGCATCTGGATATCGCCGGCGATCTCGATGACGGAACGCCTGGTGATACCTTCGAAGATGTTGCGATCCGGAGTGACGAGCACGCCGTCCTTCACGAAGAAGACGTTGAAACCCGGCCCCTCGGTCACCGTGCCATCCGCAAGGGGCAGAATGGTCACCTCAGCCTCCCGATCATAGGCCTCAAAGAGGCTCATCGTGAGGTCGAGCCAGTGGAAATTCTTGATCCGCTGGTCGAGCGCTTCGGACGGAATCCGCTGCGTTTTCGAGAGCACCATCTTGAGCCCTCTGCGCCGCTGCTCCTCGTTGGCAATCCAGAGGAACGGCTGGACGTAGGCATAGAGTCGGTTACGGCAGAGCCGCGGATCACGCGTTCCGGGAGGCTGGATCCCCCGGGAGCACATGACCATGATAAAGGCGTCGCGATATCCAGTGCGCCGAACGAGATCGACGAGGATCTCCGAGATCTCCTCGTCGGTCAGCGCAAGATCCATTCGCAAGCCGGTCATCGAAGCTCGAAATCGCTCGATATGCTCCTGCAACCGATAGATGCGCCCCTTCCACACATGGATCGCATCGTAGGTGATGTCGGATCGCAAGAAGCCGCGATCTGCGATCGGTATCGTCGCTTCTGCCAGGGGGAGGTACTTGCCATCCATATAGGCAAGGCCGGAAATGCTAGTGAACTCGTCCTGGGTCGACATCTTCGCCTTCGCTCTTGTTGGAAGTCATCAAGGGCTGGCGACAGGCCGCGGGCAATAGAAGCCTGTCGCAATTCTCCATGCTGACCGGGATCAAGGCCAGTGGCGCTGAAATGGACGTCACGACACGGCCCGAGCCGGCTTCCGATATCTCCGCAACACATTGAGAACGGTCGCCGCTGCGATCGTTCCAAGGATGAAGATCAGTGCGGCGGCAGCTATGGAAGGGCTGATGTTCTCGCGGATCGAGGAGAACATCTGGCGGGCCAGGGTGCGCTGGTTGGGGCCCGCGACGAACAAGGTCAATACCACCTCGTCAAGGGACGTCGCGAAGGCGAAGACCGCGCCTGAAATGATGCCTGGCGCGGCGAGCGGCAGCGTCACGCGCGCCAGAACGGTCGGCGGTGCGGCGCCGAGACTCGCCGCCGCCTGCTCCAGCCGCGGCTCGATGGCCTGTAGTACGGCCGACACGTTGATGACGACGAACGGAACCGCGATCACCGTGTGCGCGATAATCACCCCAAGGTAGGAGTTCGCGAGGTTATAGCGGGCGAACATCAGCTGCATGCCGACCCCCAGCACCACCGCCGGCACCACCATTGGCAAGAGAAAGGCGGTTCGAGCAAAGGCAAACAGCCACGATGCCTCCTGCCGACGTAAGCCGAGCGCAGCCAGCGTCCCGAGGACCGTAGCCAGTATCGTCGTGCCAAAGCCGATGATCAGGCTGTTGATGATCGAGCGCCGCCAGACATCGGCCGTCACCAGTTCGTCGAACCAGCGTGTCGAATAGCTGGCGATCGGGTAGTTGAGGAACACGCTGTCGGTGAAGGCCAAAGGCAGGATCGCCGCCAGCGGCGCCAGCAGGAACAGCATCGCCGCCAAGCCGAACACGACCTTCGAAAAGCCGAGCACTTTCATGGCTGGACCTGCTGATCGGACGCGAGCCGCAGGTAGACGGTGTAGAGGATCATCGTCGCGGCGAGGAGAACGATGCCCAGCGCGCCGGCCATCGCCCAGTTGGCTGCGCCGGTTGCATAATAGGCGATCACCGATGAGATCATCTGGTCTTGCGCGCCGCCGATCAGGGCGGGCGTGATGTAATATCCAAGCGCGCTCATGAAAACGAGGAGCGAGCCCGACACCACCCCACGCATGGAAAGCGGCAGCAGCACCTTCCAGAAGGCCCGGATCGGCGCTGCGCCGAGCGAAGCCGCCGCAGGCATGAGGTTCTTCGGAATTCCGATTAGGACGCTGAAGATCGGCAGCACCATGAAAGGCAGTAGCACATGCGTCATCGCGATGACGACGCCGGTGCGGTTGAAGATCAGCGGCACCGGCCCGGAACTCAAGCCGAGCGCCATCAGCGCCGAATTGATCAAGCCGTTGTCCTGCAGCAGGATGAACCAGGCGGCGGTCCGCACCAATAGCGAGGTCCACAGCGGCAGCAAGACGGCCCCAAGCAGCAGCTGCCGTTTCCAGCCTTCGACCGAGGCGGCGATCATCGCGTAGGGGAAGCCTATCAACAGACAGGCGATGGTGACCAGGAGCGACACGACGAAGGTGCGGGCAAGCGTCGTGCGATTGGCCGAACTGCCTGCTGGCATCGCTTGGATGTCGCCTGCGGGGGAACGTTCCAGGTCGACCGCGGCGAGCAGGTTGCGATCGGTGAAGGTGGAGGCCGTCGCGGTTTTGACCGCTTGCCAAAACGCCGGGTCGCCCCAACGCTCGTCGATTGCGACGAGATCACTCGCGTTGAGGTCGTCGCGCAGCGCCGTACGGGTCTTCGACATGAGCGTCCGAAAGCCGGGCTTGGCGCTATTCAGCCGCCGAACCAGATCGCCGAATAGCTGGTCGTCCTCGATGCCTCGGATATCCCGTGCAAAGACCGCCTGGGCATCGGGCCCGGGCGCAGCGGATCCGTCCCATGAAGCCAGCGCGGAGCCGACCCCCGGCAGCGCCCGCGAGGCGATCGGATCCGAAACCGCCGCCGACATCATCGTGTAAAGCGGAGCTGCGAAGAAGATCAGCAGGAAAAGGCCGAGGGGCGCGATCAGCGCCAGGGAAACCGGTAATCTGGGATGCCGGCTCATCGCGCGACGACCCAGCAATCATGCGGCGAGAAGCTCATCTCGATGCCGTCGCCAATGGTCAGTGCCGTCTCGCTGCGCTCGGAGCGCAGGATTACCGTCTGGCCGGCGGCGTCGACGATCAGGCGCAAATGGTCGCCGTAATAGACCACGTCACGCACGGTTCCGGCGATGCGATTATCCTGCGTGCCTGATGGCTTGATCCGCTCGGGCCGCACCGACAGGCAGACCTGCTCGCCCGGCTTCAGCGCTTTGCGCCCGACCGACAAAGACTGGCCGTTTGCCAGCACGACGCGGGAAACATCGCTGTCGCCGGGCTCCGCCGTCGCATGGATAAGATTCGTTTCTCCTATGAACTCCGCGACGAAGCGCGTCGCTGGGTGATCGTAGATTTCGTTCGGCGTGCCGATCTGCTCGATCTTGCCGCGATTGAACACCGCGATCCGATCCGACATCGTCAGCGCCTCGCCCTGGTCATGCGTCACGAAGACGATGGTCAGTCCCAGCCGCCGATGCAGGTCGCGAATGTCGAGCTGCATCTGCTCGCGCAGCTTTTTGTCGAGCGCGCCGAGCGGTTCGTCCATAAGGACCACCTGCGGCTCGAAAACCAGTGCGCGGGCAAGCGCCACGCGCTGCTGCTGCCCGCCGGACAACTGGCTGGGACGCCGGTCGCTGAGCGCGCCGAGTTGCACCATGTCGAGCGCGCGGCGGACACGCTGGTCAGATTCGGCTTTTGCCACGCCCCGCATGCTCAGAGGGAAGGCGATGTTGTCGGCGACGCTCATATGCGGAAACAACGCGTAGTTCTGAAACACCACGCCCATGTTGCGCTTGTGCGGAGGAAGCTGGTCGACCTGACGACCCGCGACGCTGATCTTGCCGCTGCTCGGCGCCTCGAAGCCGGCCAGCATCATCAGGATCGTCGTCTTTCCGGATCCGGACGGCCCGAGCATGCTGACGAATTCGCCTTCATGGATCGCAAGGTCGAGCTGGTCCACGACCGTCAGCGCCCCGAAAACCTTGCTGACTTTTTCAAAGCCGATGAACGGTTGCGTCATCTAAAATCCTGACGGGCCCCGGGAGGCCCCTGCCGACCCACGATCGCTGCGAATAGACGTGCGGGGCGCCTGCAACCGCGCCCCGCACCGGATCGCCTATTGGGCAAGCCAGGCATTGAAGCGCTGGGTCAGCGCTTCCGAATTGTCGGTCCAGAAATTCGCATTGAGCGGCATCGCGCCTTCGAGGTTTGCCGGCGTCGTCGGCAGTTCGGTCTGGAATTTTTCGGGAACCATCTTGGCTGCCGCCAGGTTGGGCAGGCCGTATGCGATATACTCCGGCAGCTTGGACTGGTTCTCCGGCTTGCTTGCGAAGGCGATGAAATCGATGGCCGCATCCTTGTTCGGGCTACCCTTCAGCACCACCCAGCTATCGACCGCGTAAATGCTGCCCGGAAACACGAAGCCGAATTTCTTGCCTTCGGTGCGGTTGATGCCGGTGATGCGGCCATTATAGGCTGTCGTCATCACCACCTCGCCCGAAGACAGCAGCTGCAGCGGCTGCGCGCCAGCTTCCCACCACACCAGATGCGGCTTGATCTGGTCGAGCTTCTTGAATGCGCGGTCAACACCTTGCGGCGTGCCCAGCGTCTTATAGACGTCTGCTGCCGGGACACCATCAGCCAACAGCGCAAACTCAAGCGCATACTTCGCGCCCTTGCGCATCCCGCGCTTACCGGGGAATTTCTGCACGTTCCAGAAATCTGCCCAGGACTTCGGGCCGTCCGTCAGCTTGGCGCCGTCATAGGCAATGCCGGTGGACCATACGATCGCGCCGACGCCGCAATCACTGACCGCGGCTGGCAGGAAGCCCGCTTTGCCGCCGAGCTTCGACCAGTCGATCTTCTCATAAATGCCGTCCGCGCAGCCCAGTGCCAGCTCTTCCGCTTCCACCTGCACCGCATCCCAGTTCGGAACGCCGGCCTTCACCTTGGCCTGAACCACGCCATAACCGCCATCCCAGCTCTCATCGAGCAGTGGCTTGCCGGTCAGCTTGGCGAAGGGTTCAAAATAGATTTTCTTCTGCGCGTCCTGATAGTTGCCGCCCCAGGAGACGACGGTGAGAT
>JAEXUU010000487.1 GCA_023452965.1 Pseudomonadota bacterium
CGCGGTCAACGAAGTGAGGGGGGTGCAGCACCGGCTGGTGCTCGATTTCACCGCCGGCTACGGCGTCGTCGGCATCGCGGTGGCGCTGATGGGGCGCGGCCATCCGGTCGGCATCGGGCTGGCGGCGCTGCTGTTCGGGGCACTCTATCAGGGCGGCGCCGAGCTCTCCTTCGACAAGCCGACCATCACCCGCGAGATGGTGGTGGTGATCGGCGGCGTGGTGATCCTCTTCGCCGGGGCGCTGGAAGGGCTGTTCCGGCGGCTGGTCGCGGGCACGCTGCGGCTCGGACGCGGGGGCTAGGCGATGGAGATCGTCCAGACGCTCGCGGTCATCCTCGATTCGACGATCAGGCTCTCGGTGCCGCTGCTCTGCGCCGCCATGGCCGGGCTCTGGTCGGAGCGGGCGGGCGTCGTCGATATCGGCCTCGAAGGCAAGATGCTGATCGCCGCCTTCGCCTCGGCAGTGATCGCCTACAAGACCGGCTCGGCCTGGGCCGGGCTCGGCGCCGGTATCGCCGCCTCGGTCGCGCTCTCGCTGGTCCATGGCTTCGCCGCGATCACCTGGCGCGGCAACCAGATCGTCTCCGGCGTCGCCATCAACATGCTGGCGGCGGGACTGACCGTGATCCTCGGCAATGCCTGGTACGGCCAGGGCGGGCGCACGCCGCCGCTCGAAGGCGCGGCGCGCTTCGGCGAGATCGAACTGCCGCTGGTCGAGACGCTGAAATCCGTTCCCGTGCTCGGGCCGCTCTACGACATCGCCGTCTCAGGCCATGCCGCCCCGGTCTATCTCGCCCTGTTCTGCGTCGTGCTGACGGCGCTGGTGCTGAAGCACACCCGCTTCGGCCTGCGCCTGCGCGCCGTCGGCGAGAACCCGGCGGCCGTCGACACGGCCGGCGTTTCGGTCGCCGGGCTGCGCTATGCCGCCGTGATCATCTGCGGCGCGCTCTGCGGCCTCGGCGGCACCTATCTCGCGGTCTCGCAATCGGCCGGCTTCCTGCCGCAGATGACCGCGGGCAAAGGCTTCATCGCGCTGGCCGCGGTGATCTTCGCCAATTGGAGGCCCTGGCCGGCGCTCTTCGCCTGCCTGCTCTTCGGCCTGCTCGACGCGATCGCGATCCGCCTCCAGGGCGTTGCGCTACCGGGCATCGGCCAGGTACCGGTGCAGGCGATCCAGGCCCTGCCCTATGTGATGACGGTGGTGCTGCTCGCCGGCTTGATCGGCAAGGCGGTGCCGCCCAAGGCCTCGGGCCTGCCGTATGTCAAGGAACGCTGAACCCGCCATGGGCCCTGCCGCGACCGAAATCGACGCCCTCTTCGCCGCCGCCAAGGCCGCGCAGGCAAGCGCCTATGCGCCCTATTCGCGCTTTCAGGTCGGTGCCGCGATCCTCGACGCCGGTGGAAGCATCCATGCCGGCTGCAATGTCGAGAACGCCGCCTATCCGGTCGGTGCCTGCGCCGAAGCCGGGGCGATCTCGGCGATGGTCGCAGGCGGCGCCCGCGCGATCCGCGCCATCCTGGTCATCGGGCCGGGCGAAGAGCTGGTGACGCCCTGCGGCGCCTGCCGCCAGCGCATCCGCGAATTCGCGGCGCCGGAGACGCCGGTGCTGATCGCCGGGCCGGACGGGGTGCGCGCGCGCTTTTCGCTCGCCGAGCTGTTGCCAGCCTCCTTCGGACCGGCCAACTTGCCGAAGTGATTTGCGGCGCCCGAGAGCCGCCTGAGACGGTGCTTTCGACGCGCCGATGGAGCGTACAAAATGGCGGCGGATCCGCTTTTCGACCAAGCGGCATCGGTCCTGATCGACCGTGGCATCGATGGCGGCATCGACTGCGCAATCGTGCTCGGCACCGGGCTCGGGCGCATCGTCGACGACATGACCGAGACGGTCTCGATTCCGTTCGCGGAGATTCCCGGCTTCCCGCAGGGTTCGGTCTCAGGCCATGCCAAGCAGGTGAGCTATGGCCTGCTCTACGGCAAGAAGGTGCTGATCTTCGAGGGCCGGGCGCATTTCTACGAGACCGGCGATCCGGCGATCATGCGCGTGCCGCTCGGCCTGCTGACGGCCTTCGGCTCACCGCCTCTGGTGCTGACCAATGCCGCCGGCTCGCTGCGGCCGGATCTGCGGCCCGGCAGCCTCGCGCTGATCACCGACCACATCAATTTCAACGGCCCGAACCCGCTGGTCGGCGATATCGGCGACGGCCGCTTCGTGCCGATGATCGACGCCTATGATCCGCATCTGCGCGCCCGGCTGAAGAAGGCCGCGGCGACCAGCGGCGCCAATATGGGCGAAGGCGTCTACATGTGGTTCAGTGGGCCGAGCTTCGAGACCCCGGCCGAGATCAAGATGGCCAAGCTGCTCGGTGCCGACCTCGTCGGCATGTCGACGGTGCCGGAGGTGATCCTGGCGCGGCGCCACGGCCTGCGCGTCGCCGGCATCTCGATCATCACCAACATGGCCGCCGGCATGCTCGGCGGCGCGCCGAGCCATGGCGAGACCCGCGATGTCGCCGCGACCGCGACCGCCGGGCTGCGCCGCGTCTTCCGCGCCTTCCTGACGGATCTCTGACGTGACGAGCGACGCCGAACTCGCGCTGCGCGCCCTCAGGCTGCTCGACCTGACCGATCTCTCGGAGCGGGCGACGGAAACCGGCGCGCTGCAGCTCTGCGCCCGCGCCGTCGCGCCGCCCGGCCCGGTGGCAGCGATCTGCCTCTGGCCGCAATTCGTCAAGACGGCCCGCCGGGCGCTGCGCGACCAGCCGGTCCAGATCGCGACCGTGATCAATTTTCCCGCCGGCGGCAGCAATTGCAGCCTGATCGAGAACGATCTCGCCGAGGCGCTCGCCGATGGTGCCGACGAGATCGACCTCGTCCTGCCCTGGCGCGCCTTCCTCGCCGGCGAGCTCGCCAGCGCCCGCGAGATGGTCGTCGAGGCCAAGGCGCGCTGCGGCGACAAGACGTTGAAGGTGATACTCGAAACCGGCGAATATCCCGACCAGGGTGCCGTGCGCGCGGCCTCCGAGCTCGCCATCGCCGCCGGTGCCGATTTCATCAAGACCTCGACCGGCAAGACCAGGATTTCAGCGACGCCGGAGGCGGCGCGCACCATGCTGCAGGCGATCAAGGCCTCGGGCCGGCCGGTCGGGCTGAAGCCGTCCGGCGGGCTGCGGACGCTCGCCGATGCGCGGACCTATCTCGACCTCGCCGACGAGGTGATGGGGCCGGACTGGGCGACGCCGAAGGCCTTCCGCTTCGGCGCCAGCGGCCTCTATGGCGTGCTCGCCGACATCATCGCCGGCACCGTGGCGGGCGAACGCACCGACGGAGCCTATTGATGCGCCTGCCCCAGGAGATCATCACCGCCAAGCGCGACGGGGAAAAGCTCGCTGCCGCCGATATCCGGCAGATGGTCGCCGGTCTCACGAACGGTGGCATCAGCGAGGGCCAGGCGGCGGCCTTCGCCATGGCGATCTTCTTCAGCGGCATGGATGCCGATGAACGGGTCGCGATGACGCTGGCGATGCGCGATTCCGGCACGGTGCTCGACTGGAGCGACCTGCCGGGCCCGGCGCTCGACAAGCATTCGACCGGCGGCGTCGGCGACACGGTCAGCCTGCCGCTGGCGGCGGCGGTCGCGGCCTGCGGCGGCCATGTGCCGATGATCTCCGGGCGCGGCCTCGGCCATACCGGCGGCACGCTCGACAAGCTCGACGCCGTGCCGGGCTATGTCACCCAGCCCGGGCTCGAACTCTTCCGCAAGGTGGTGCGCGAGGCCGGCTGCGCCATCATCGGCCAGACCGCCGATCTCGCCCCGGCCTACCGGCGCCTCTACGCCATCCGCGACGTCACCGGCACGGTCGAGACCATCCCGCTGCTGACCTCCTCTATCCTGTCGAAAAAGCTCGCCGCCGGTCTGCAC
>JAEXUU010000506.1 GCA_023452965.1 Pseudomonadota bacterium
GCCCGCCGCCGCCCGCGCCTATGCGGCGACGCCGCCCACCCCCCCGATCGCCCCGCCGCGCCCGATCGCCGCCAGCGCCGGCGGCCAGCCGCTGCAGCTCTCCGGCATGCGTCCGGTCGCCGCCACGACGACGCCGTCCGCCATGCGCTGGTCGATCGGCGCCCCGCCGGCCGACGGCAAGATTCTGCGCCCGCCGGCGAATGTCGACACCACCTCCTCGATCGCCAAGGTCGCCGAGCCTGCGCCCGCCGCCCAGGTCGCGCTGGCCCAGCCCGAGCCGCGCAAGATCGAGGCGCGCCTGCCCGAGCCCGCCAAAGCCGAGCCCGCCAGCCAGATCGCCAAGGCGAGCGAGCCCAGGCCGGCCGAGCGCCGCGTCGAGAAGGCTGCGCCCGCCTCGAAATGGGTGATCCAGCTCGGCGCCACCGACGACGAGACCAAGGCCAAGGACATCCTCGCCCGGGCCCGTGCCAAGGCTTCCGGCCCGCTCGCCGACGCATCGCCCTTCACCGAGAAGGTCGAGGCCCGCGGCGCCACGCTCTACCGCGCCCGCTTCGCCGGCTTCGAGGAGTCCAAGGACGCCGAGAAGGCCTGCGCCCAGCTCAAGCGCGGCGGCTTCGCCTGCTTCGCGACCCGCGGCTGAACGATCAGGGAAGGAACTCAGCCATGTTTCTTCAGCAAGGTATCCTTGGCTTGATTGACGCGGGCGGCAAGGCCGCTGGTACCCCCGGCGTCCGGATGGATGCGTTTCATCAGGCCCCGATGGGCCTCGCGAACCGCCTCCTCCCCCGCGCCCGGCTGAAGCCCCAGGATCTCGTAGGCCTCCTGATCCGACATCGTGCCCGGGCGCGCCGCGCTGCCCTGCCCCGCGTCGCGGTGACGATCAGCGTCTTCACGCCAGCCGGGCGCCCGGCGGTCGAGATAAGCCTCTAGCAATCGCGCCCCGTCGGGGTCCGCCGCTAGGCACTCGCGCATCAGCGCACCGAGCTCGGCGAGGCCGAGCTCATCGAGATCGCGGCCGGCGAAACTGCCGGCCTGCACCTTCCCGGTGACGCCGCCGCTGTCATGGTCGAGCTCCATGGCGAGCAGGACCGAGGCCACCTTCGAACGGCCGGCGGATTTCGTGCCGCCCCAGTCCTTGGCCCAATCGGGCATCTTCAGCCCGCCCGGCCCATAGGCGCTCCAGCCGAGCAGCCAGGCGCCGAGACCGCCCATGAAGATCGCCATGTCGAGGCGCCCGCGCAGCATCATCAGCGCGGCGATGCCGAGCGTCGCGGTGCCGCCGACGACCTTGCCCAGCTTGACCAGCTTCTTCGGGTCGGCGCCGGCGAAGAGCTTCGACAGCCACCAGACCAGGATGACGGCGGCAATGCCGTAAAGCAGCGTCACGATCTGCGGCCCTCCATCGCCGTCAGCAATCCCTGGGCTGCCGGGCTGTTGCCCGCCAACCGCAGCAGCGCCTCGCGGCCGCCGCTGGCATAGGCGGCGGCGCCGCGCAGCAATTCGAGCAGCGAGTTCGGCGCATTGGCGTCGAAGCGCGCATGCGCCCCGCCGGTCAGCCGCGCGATCTCGGCGAAGGCGGCGCTCGCCGCCGGGTCGAAGCCTTCCTGGAAGACGAAGCCACGGACTCCGCGCAGGCCGAGCTCGCCGGCGAGCGCGCAAAGCCGGTCGACCTCCTCCTCCATCGCATCCCCGACATAGACGAAGGCGCGGATCGGCACCCGGCGCTCCTCGTCGCGGATATGGGTGAGCACCCGGCCGATCTGGGTTTGCCCGCCCTGGCAGGCGATGCCGTTCATCAGCCCGGTCAGGCGTCGCGGCTCGCCGATCCAGCCCGAGGCGCGACATTCGGCGAGTCCGCGGAAATAGACGAGCTGGACCGCAAGGCCGCCGGTCCTGTCGGCAACCTCGAACATCCTGCCCTGCAGCGAGCAGGCGAGATCCCAGGTCGGCTGGCGGCTCATCGTGGCGTCGAGCGCGAAGACCAGCCGGCCGGCCTGCCCGGTCGCGAGCGGGGCGAGTTGCTTCGCCGCGCCGAGAAAGCGGTCGATCTCGCCAGGCTTCGAGCGCGCCGCGCCCTCGCTCGGTCGCGTCTCCTTCGCCTTGCCTACTGCCTTGCCGTCTTCGTTCGCCATCGCGCTCGCCGGGATTCGCCTGTCCCGAAGATATTGGCCGCGCCGCCGGCATTTGCTACCCGTCCCGCAGCGCACCTTCCGTTTGGCCAGCTTCGGCCGAACGGTCGAAAGCCGCGCAACGCAGTGGATTGGGCATCTCGGCGCGCGAAAGTGATCCCACTTCGCGGACCGGGCCCGGGAGGAACGGCATGGGGCAGGTCGCGGTTTTCGAGTCGGTCAAGGCGATGCGCGCCGCGGTAGCCGGTTGGCACGCCGCTGGCGAGAAGGTCGCGCTGGTGCCGACCATGGGCGCCCTGCACGAGGGCCATATCGCGCTGGTGACCGAGGCGCAGAAGCACGCCAAGCACGTTATCGTCTCGATCTTCGTCAACCCGACGCAGTTCGCGCCGCATGAGGATTTCAAGAAGTATCCGCGGACCTTCGAGGGCGACCGCGCCCGGCTCGAAGCCGTCGGCGCCGATGCGATCTTCTTCCCGCCGGTCGAGGAGATGTATCCGCCGGGCTTCGCGACGCGCATCCTGCTGCTCGGGCCGGCCGCGGTTAGCCTCGACGACCGTTTCCGCCCGACGCATTTCGAAGGTGTCGCAACGGTTTGCTGCAAGCTCTTCACCCAGAGCCGGGCCGATCTCGCCGTCTTCGGCGAAAAGGACTACCAGCAGCTCAAGGTGGTGACCCGCATGGCCGCCGATCTCGATCTCGGCATCCAGATCGTGCCGCTCGCGACCTTCCGCGAGCCCGACGGCCTCGCAATGTCCTCGCGCAACCGCTACCTCTCGCCCGAGGAGCGGGCGCTGGCGCCCCTGCTCCACCGCGTCATGCAGGCGCTGGCGGCACGGCTGCGCAACCGCGACGACCTGTTCCGCGCCGTCGGCGAGGCCCAGAGCGAGATCATCACCGCCGGCTTCGAGCTCGACTATCTCGAGGCCCGCCACGCCGAAACGCTGGCCCCTGTGACCTCGCTCGCCGACGGGCCGATCCGGATCCTGGTCGCGGCCAGGCTGGGCGCCACGCGCTTGATCGACAAT
>JAEXUU010000544.1 GCA_023452965.1 Pseudomonadota bacterium
CGCCGTCTCCGGCGAGATAGACGCCGGGCACGCTAGTGCGGCTCGCCGCATCGCGCTCCGGCAGGAAGGCACGATCGCGTACATTGAAGGCGAAGCGGCAGCCGGCGAGATCGGCGAGCTGAGTTTCCGAGCGCAGCGCGAGGCCGTAGCCGATACCGTCGCAGGCAAGGCGGCGTTCGCTGGCCGCAGCGCCCCAGGCGATGCCTTCCACCCGGTCCTGGCCGAGAATCCGGACATCGCCGACGCCGTAATGCAGCGCGACGCCGGCCAGCCTGAGCTCGGCCGTCATCCGCATGCCGCGCAGCACGATCTCCGGAAAGAGCGGCAAGCCGCGCAGCAGGTTGAGCTTGGCGGAGAAGGGGGCGGTGTCGAGCACGGCCGCGACCGCGACGCCGGCCTTCATGTACTGCCAGGCGACAAGATAAAGCAGTGGCCCCGAGCCGAGGAAGACGATCCTGCTGCCGATGGCGCAGCCCTGGCTTTTCAACGCGATCTGCGCTCCGCCGAGGGTGAAGACACCCGGCAGCGTCCAGCCGGGGATCGGCAGGATGCGGTCGGTCGCACCGGTGGCGAGGACGAGCCCGTCATAGGCGACCTGCCGGCTCGTGCCGTCGGCCATGATGTCGGCGCGACCGTCGCGCAGGTTCCAGAGCAGGGATTGCGGCCAGTAGTCGAGCCGTCCCGCCAGCGCCGCGAAATCGCGATGCAGAGCCTCCGCCTTCACCGCCTCCGAGCCGTAGAGATCACGACTGCTGCGGCCATCCGGCACCAGCCGCTGGCGATAGATCTGGCCGCCGCAGGCGGGCGCTTCGTCAACGACGAGCGGGCGCAGGCCGGCCTCGACCAGTGCCTGCGCGGCGCGGATGCCGGCCGGGCCGGCGCCGACGATCAGCGGCTGCGGGCGCTCGCTCATGCTGCCCTCCGATGGCCGGTGACGATGCGCATGCCGGCGACGAGCGCCGTCGAGCAGGCGCGCAGGCGCTCGCCGCTCTCGAGCGCGACCCAGCAATCCTGGCAGGCGCCCATCTGGCAGAAGCCGGCGCGCGGCTCGCCGGAGAAGTCGCTGGCGCGCAGACGCTCGCGCTGCGCCAGGATCGCGGTCAGCAGCGTGTCGCCCTCGCGGCCTTCGCAGGGCGCGCCGTCGAGGACGAAGCCGATCGGCCGGTGGTCCTTGCGGGCGATGCGGTGCAGCAGCGGCATGGCGCGCCTCACTTCTGCCCGACGAGGATCTTGTCGAGCCCGAAGGCCCGGTCGAGCACCAGCATGGCGGCGGCGGTGAGCGCGATCATCAGCGCCGAGACGGCGGCCATCATCGGGTCGATCGATTCCGTCGCGTACATGTACATCCGCACCGGCAGCGTCACGGTCTGCGGCGAGGTCACGAAGATCGACATGGTCAGCTCGTCGAAGCTGTTGATGAAGGCGAGCAGCCAGCCGCCGGTGATGCCGGGCAGGATCATCGGCGCGGTGACACGCCGGAACACCGTCAAGTGCGAGGCGCCGAGCGTCATCGCCGCCTGCTCGGCCGAGCGGTCGAGCCCGGTGAAGGAGGCCATCACCAGCCGCAGCACATAGGGCGTGACGATGATGACATGGGTCGCGACCAGCCAGGTGAAGCTGCCGGTCGCGCCGATCAGCGCGAAGAGCCGCAGGAAGGCGACGCCGAGCACGAGATGCGGGATGATCAGCGGCGAGAGGAAGAGCGCGTTCAGCGCATCGCGGCCAGGGAACTGGTAGCGGTCGATGGCGAGCGCTGCCGGCACCGAGATCGCGACCGAGAGCGTCGCGGCGAGCGTCGCCAGCCAGAGGCTGTTGACGAATGAGGCGACGAAGTCGGGATGCGCGAAGATCTCGCGGAACCAGCGCAGCGAGAAGCTGGTGGTCGGGATCGAGAGCGTGTTCTCCGGAGTGAAGGCGACGAGGCAGATGACGACGAGCGGCGCCAGCACGAAGGCGACGACGAGGCCGTGGAAGAGGAGCGCGACGGGGCCGTTCCTGTGCATGGCGCTCACCCCAGGGTCCGGCGGGCACGGCCTTCGACCACGCGGTTATAGGCCAGCATGATCAAGAGGTTGGCGGCGAGCACGATGATCGCGATGGTGGCGCCGAGCGGCCAGTTCAGCTCGTGCATGTATTCGTCGTAGACCAGCGTCGCGGCCATCTTCAGCCGGCGGCCGCCGAGCAGGCCGGGGATGGCGAAGGCCGAGGCTGAGAGCCCGAAGACGATCAGGCTGCCCGAGAGCATGCCGAGCGAGACCTGCGGCAGCACGACCCGGCGCAGCGCGGTGAAATGCGAGGCGCCCAGGCTCCAGGCTGCGGCCTCGACCGCCGGATCGAGCTTCTGCAGCGCCGTCCAGACAGGAATGACCATGAAAGGCAGCATCACATGGACGAGGGCGATGACGATCGCCGTCTCCGTGTAGAGCAAGCGTGCCGGCCCGAAACCCAGCGCCTGGAGCGCCTGGTTCACCAGCCCGGTCGAGCCGAGAAGCATGCTCCAGCCGAAGGCCCGGACGACCACCGAGACCAGGAGCGGCCCGATGATCACCAGGAGGAAGACCGAGCGCCAGGGATCGCGCATCCGCGAGAGGATATAGGCCTCCGGCGCGCCGATCAGCGCGCAAATCAGGGTCGTCAGTGCGGCGAGGCGCAGCGTCCGCCAGAAGATGCCGAGATAGTAGTCGTCCGACAGCACCGCCGCGTAATGGGCGAGGGTGAACTCGTTCTTGATGCCAGTGCTGTGGTCGAAGGCATGGAAGCTGAGGATCACCGTCAGCACCAGCGGCAGGATGACCAGCGCCAGGAAGAACAGGGCGCCGGGGCCGACCAGGAGCCAGGGCGTGCTCGTGGCGCGCGCGCTGTTCATGCCGCCGCTCCCCGGGCCGCCAGCGCCTCGACGCGCAGGCTGGCCGGCGCCCAGTCGAGGGAAACTGCCGCGCCCTGCCGCGCCGGCTCGTCGCCATCGTTCGGCACCGAGACAGAGAAGGCGCCGGCTGGGGTCTCCACCGTGAACAGCCAGTAGCTGCCGAGGAAGAAGCGATGCAGGATCGTGCCGTCGAGCCGGCCCTGGCCCTGCGGCCGCAGAGCGAGCTTTTCGGGGCGGATCGAGAGCGCGATCGCCTGTCCCTCCGTGAAGCCGACGGCTTCCGTCGGGAGCGTCACGCCTGCGACCTCCGCGGCGCCCTTGCCCCAGACGCCCTCCAGCCGGTTCATCTTGCCGACGAAGGAGGAGATGAACGGCGTCGCCGGGCTCTCATAGAGCCGATAGGGCGCATCGATCTGCGTCATCCGGCCCTGTTCCATCACCACGACCCGGTCGCTGATCGAAAGCGCCTCGGCCTGGTCATGGGTGACCATGATCGTGGTGGTACCGACGCTCTGCTGGATGCGGCGCAATTCGAACTGCATCTCTTCGCGCAGTTTGGCGTCGAGATTGGAGAGCGGCTCGTCGAGCAGCAGCACCGGCGGCTGGATGACGAGGGCGCGGGCGATGGCGACGCGCTGGCGCTGGCCGCCGGAGAGCTGGCGCGGATAGCGCTCGGCGAACCGGGCGAGATGGACGAGGCCGAGCATGGTCTTCACCCGCTCGTCGCGCTCGGCCTTGCCGACCTTGCGCATCTCGAGGCCGAAGGAGACGTTCTGCGCCACCGTCATGTGCGGGAACAGCGCATAGCTCTGGAAGACGATGCCGAGCCCGCGATGATTGGGCTTCTGCCGGGTGATGTCGCGGCCATCGAGCCGGATCGTGCCGGCGCTCGGCTCGACCAGCCCGGCGATCATCTGCAGCGTCGTCGTCTTGCCGCAGCCGGAAGGGCCTAGCAGCGAGACGAACTCCCCCTTGTCGACGGCAAGGTCGACATCCTGCACTGCAGCGAGATCACCGTAGATCTTGCTCAGCTTCTCCAGCGTCAGGAAGCCCATCACCACTCCCGCATGGTGTGCCCCGTTATCGGCCGGGGCTTGTGAACGCGATGGCGAAAAAAGGCGGCAGGGTGCCGATTTCGTCAATCTGGAATTTCATTGAAGAGAATTTTTGTTTTCATAATTCCGTTATATGAAATTAATTGGCTTGGGGGTGCTCGCAAATTAACGTGGCGCCATGAGCGATTCGCCCGAGACCTTCTCAAGCCTGCGCCGCGCGCTCGGCCTTTTGCGCCTGCTCGCCGGCGGGGATCCGGCCGGTATCCGGCTGAAGGACCTCGCCGACATGGCCGGCAGCAGCCAGCCGACCGTCCATCGTGCCCTGCGCGACCTGATCGCCGAGGGCTTCGTCGAGCAGGTCGCTGGCGGCAAGCGCTACCGCATGGCGCTGGACTTCTTCGTGCTGGCGGCGCGGGCCGGACAGGCCGGCGGCCTGCGCGAGCTCGCCCGGCCGGTGCTGCTGCGCCTTTCCGCGACACTGAGCGACACGATCTTCCTCTTGGTCCGCAATGGCTACGACGCCGTCTGCCTCGACCGGATCGAGGGGCCTTTCCCGATC
>JAEXUU010000549.1 GCA_023452965.1 Pseudomonadota bacterium
GGGCAGGGCCAGCAGCATGAGCGCTGCCGGCAGCCTTGCAAGGCGGAGGTGGGCCACCCTCATGCCACCTTCCTTTCCGGCTCGGGAGCCGGCGGTGCGGAGGGGGCGGCCGCAGCCGTCTTCGCCATCTTGTGGTCGATCTTGTTCTCGCTGAGGAAGGCGCTCATTGCCCGGTAGGTCTGGGCATAGGCCGCGTTGAAGCGGTCGAAGAGAGTCTGGTCCCAGTATTCCTCAAGCTTGAACGGCTTGTCGCCGAAGACGTCGACGCTCGGGATCCTGAAGGTCTCGGCGAACTCGACGGTCCGGCTGTCATAGGTGAAGTAGATTGAGGGCGTGCCGTTGGCGAGCGCCATCAGATTGCCGTGCAGACGGTAGCCGAGCACGAGGTCGAGCCGGCGCACGAGCCGCTCATATTCGGCGACCACGTCCGAATAGAACATCCGGTCGCGGTAGAGTTCCTCCATCCGCTCGTCGAGATACCAGGCGGTCGCCCAGCCGTTCTCGTGTAGCGCCGCCATGCCCTCCTGCTTCTGCTCGGGCGTGCCGAGTGCCAGCTTCTTCTCCTCGACCTCGCCCTGCGACATCAGCGTGACCTCGAAGCGCTCCGCCATCGCCTTCACCAGGTCGCGGTGGACGTTGAGGTAGCGCTTAATGTCCTTGGCGTAGTGCTTGGAGACCTCGCGGCGCAGGGTGACGCCGACCTGTTTCACCGTCTCGAGCGCCGGCAGGCGGATCGAAAGGTCGGGCCGGTTGTTGCGGAAGGCGGTCGGGCAGCCGATGATCCTGACATTCCGGATGCCGAGCTCGTTCATCACCTCCGCCGAATAGGTACCGCGGACACCGACCGAGGCGGTGGAATCGGCGATCAGCTTGAGGACGGTCTTGCTGTCCTCGCTGAGTTCGAGCTTGCCGCTGACCGGGGCCTGCGCGCCGATGCCGAAGGCGATCACCGGCAGCTTGAGCCGGCGCAGCACCTCGGCGGTGCGGCTCCAGTTCATCTCGGCGTGGACATAGTTGGAGCCGCGCAGGAAGACATAGTCGAACTCGGCGTTGAGCCGGTCGATCTGCTGGGGGTCGACGCGCGTGATCGGCAGTTCCTCCAGCTTCTCGAAGTTGAGCAGCTTCAGCGAGGAATCGAAGACGAAGGCGTCGCCGATATTGTGGTAGTGGTTGATGTGGCTTTGCAGGTCGGCGTGCCTGTACCAGCGAACATTGTCGTGGTCGTAGACCTCGCCTGACGGGCTGATCACGAGGATGCGGGCCATGGTTGCGTTCTCCCTTCTTGTCTTCGCGCAGCTCACGCGATCATCGGCGCGGCGGCGCGATTGGCCGGAGCCGGCATGCCCCGTGCAGCGATCAGGCGCTGGTAGAGCGCGAGATGCTGGTTGGCGCAGTCGACATGGCTGAGCGGCTTCTTGATGCCGGAGCGCAGGCGCTCCCAGAGTCCGGGCTCGCTCAGCGCCCGGGTCATGCAGTCGACGAGATCCTCCGGGCTGCCGGAGCGGAAATGCAGCCCGTCGACCTCGTCGGTGATCTTCTCGGCCATGCCGCCGAGATTGCTGGAAAGGATCGGGCGGCCGTGGAAGAAGGCCTCCTGGATCACGATCGGCGAGTTCTCCCACCAGACCGAGGGCATCACCACCCAGTCGACCGAGCGCATCAGGTTCGGCATTTCGTGGTTCTGGAAGGCGCCGCAGAAGCGCACCCGCCGGCCGGCCGCCTCGACGAGGTCGGCGAACTTCTTCTTGTAGGCCTCCGGCTGCCGATCGAGATTGCCGCCATAGACCAGGAGCACGCCGTCCTCGCCCCAGACCGAATCCGGAATGCGGGTGACGGCGTCGAGCAGGATGTCGGCGCCCTTATAGGGCGTGAGCTGCCCGAAATAGGCAAAGCGCGAGCGCCGGCCCTCGGCGTCCGGCAGCGGCCTTGCCGGCGCGACCTCGGCGACGTCGATGCCGTTCTCGAGCACCGAGAAGCGCTCCGCCGCCAGGCCCCATTGCTGGTAGCGCTCGGCCAGGAAGCGGCTCGGCGAGACGAAATGGTCGGCGAGGTTGAGGATGCCCTTGATGAAGGTCTCGCGGGCAAGGAAGCGAGCCGGCGCGATCTCGGGGAAGCAGGCGTTGCAGGCGCTCGGCGAGGACCGGTAGCAGAGCTTGAAGGCGCCGGTCTTCACCATCTGGCCGTGATGGTGGCAGATCGAGAGATACTCGTGGAAGGTCACGACGATCAGCGCGTCCGGCAGCGTGTCGCGCACCGCAAACAGGCATTCCAGCCCGAGCCCGATGAAATGGTGGAAATGCACCACATCGGGTTTCAGATCGCGCAGCACCCGGACGAAATCGCGCTCGATCTCCTCGGTCGCCCGGTTCGAGATCAGGAAGTGGTCGTACTCCTCTGCGTAGTAGAGCAGTTCGCCGCCGCGCTGGCGCAGGCTCATCAGCGCCGTGCCGGCATGGCGCGGCGTCGGCGCGCCGACGCGGGCGAGATAGTGCGTGTCGACCTCGGCACTGGCCTGGAAGCCCTTGTGCAGGTTGTAGGAGGCGATTTCGGCGCCGCCGAGCGAGAAGGAAGGGTGGCCGTGCGAGACGACGAGGATACGCATGCTCATCCTCTCATGTTGGAAATGGCCAGCGCCCAGCGCCGGTCGAAACTGGTGCGGTCGGCGAGGTTGATCAGCGCGCCGACATGGGGGCGGGTCTCGGCGTCCTCGACGACATAGATCTCGACCTCGGGGACCCAGAGCGACGGAACCCCGTTCATCCTGAGCTTCAGGCAGAGATCGAGACCCTTCTCACCAGTTGTGAAGTAGCTGCGCGAGAAGCCGTCGGCCTCGAGGAAGGCGTTGCGTGACATCACGCAGCATTCGGTCGCGCCGGCTGCGACCTCCATCGGCCCGAGGCTGCCGATCGCATCCAGGGGATAGCCGACGAAGCGGTTGTAGACGCGCCGCTGCGGACCCTCGCCTTCGAGCCAGGCACCGGCCCAGCGGATCGAATTGTCCTCGAACAGCAGGGTCGGGCTCGCGCCGCAGTGCCCGCCGCGGCCGCGATAGGCGCGTTCGAGCCGTCCGAGCCAGCCCGGCATGCGAATCTGCGCCGCACCGGAGAGCAGCGCCACCGTCTGGAAGCGGCTGGCGCGTACGCCCGCTTCCAGCGCGTCGCAGCTGTCCTCGACACCGTCGACCAGCACGAGCCGGACCTGGAGCCCGTAGAACTTCGCCAGCCGGCGCGCTTCGGCGCCGAGCCGGTCGAAGCTTTCGCCGGGGGCGGCGACGACGATCGGCAGCGGCCTGACCTCCGGGTCGATCGCCAGCAGGGCGAACAGGCTGGAAAGCTCGCGCTGACGCTGGTCAAGGCCGATCACCAGGCCGAGCGCCGCATCGGCGTTGAAGCGGCCGATGTCATGCGTTTCGATCGCCTTGGGCGGCGGGATCTCGGCGGCCTGCAAAGCGGGCGCGATCTGCTTCTCGACCACGGAGGTCGCGGTCGAGGAGCGCGGATCGAGCAGGCCGAAGACGCGCTCCAGCGCGCGCCGGGCCGGATTGCGGCCGGGGGCCAGCGGCAGGAAGGCCGGACCGTGACCCTCGACCTCGAATTCGAGATAGAGCGGCTGGCCCGGCTC
>JAEXUU010000562.1 GCA_023452965.1 Pseudomonadota bacterium
TAAGATGACGTCCAGCTGACCCTTCTGGTCGCCATCGATGCCGACGGGATCGAGCCCGCCGATGAAATCGGCGCCCATGCGCAGGGCTTCCTCCAGGTATCCGGCGGCGACCGGGCAGGTCACGACACCGCTCTGGGGAAAGGCGACGATCTGGATCTGAACCCGATCCGCCCAGCGCTCGCGCAGCTCAAGCACCTCCTTCAGCGTATCGAGCTTTGAGACCTCGTCGATGTCGACATGGGTCCGAAGGCTGGTCGTGCCGAGGCGCAGCGCGGTTTCGAGCAGCTTCTCGGCGCCGCGCTCCACAAGGGAGGCCGGATTGGCGCGGCGGTACGCCTTCTCGTCGTCGATGCGCGACCGGATCGACGGCGCGGAGCGATGCGGGCGCCAGGGCAGGGCCAGCAGGGTCTTGTCGAGATGGACATGGCCGTCGGTCAGGCCGGGCAGGACGAGCTGGCCGCTCAGGTCCAGTTCCTGGCCACGCTGCAACGGATCACCTGCGGAACGTATGGCGACAATCCTGCCGCCGGAGATTTCGATGGAAACCAGCCGGCCATCGGCGAGCCGGGCATTGTCGAGGGTCAGATCGGAGGTCGCGGTCATCAATATCTCGCATTGAAGCTGCGGAATCCCGCTTCGGGCGCGGGCATCGGCCAGTCCTGATAGAACCGCCGCAGATAGGGATGAAGTGCTGTCGCCAGGCTGCGCCGGGCGGCTTCCGCCTCGGTCGGTGGGCGCTGCAGCGACCTCCCGAACTCGGCGAGCACCGCCTCCTTGTCGATGGCGGTGATCTTGCCGTCGCTCAGCACTGGCCGGCCGTCGATCAGGACATTGCGGATCATGCCGCACTTTGCCCTCTGGACGAGCGCCGAGACAATGTCGGTGTCGCCATCGAGATAGGGCCTCGACAGCAAGGCGCCGTCGACGACGACGATGTCTGCCGCCCTGCCGACCTCCAGACGGCCGATCAGCCGGCCGAAGCCGGTGGTCGCGGCGCCGTTCTCGGTCGCCATCCGGAAGATCTGGCGTTCGGAGAGCGGCTCGAAATCATGGCCGGGCGAGCGCTGGAGATTCCATGCGACACGCATTTCCTGCAGCATGTCACGGTCGTCGTTGATGCCCGCCTGGTCGATACCCAGCGCCACCGTGATGCCGGCCTGCTGGAACTCCTTCGCCGGCGCGACACCGCTGCGCAGGCGGAGGCCGGAACTGGCGTTGTGGCAGACGCAGGTCCCGGTCTTAGCGAGCAGATCGATATCGGCTTCGGTGCACCAGATGCCGTGGCCGATCGTCATCTTCGGGCCGAGCAGGCCGAGATCGGCAAGGTGCCGGACCGCGGTTCCGCCGGTGTCCATCGCCGCGAAATGCCGCTGATAGGGAGTCTCCAGCAGGTGCATGTGCAGGCCGACATCATAGCGCTCCGCCAGCTTTCGCTGCGCGACCAGGCTTTCGGCCGTGCACCATTGCAGGTTCGCGGGCGCGAGCTGCACGCAGCTCAGCCCATCTTCGGCGGTGCCGAACCGGTCGTGCAGGGCCTCGAAATGCGCGGTGAGCTCCCCGATCGAGCTGGGCGATCCGGCGATCATGCCTTCGAGAGGCTGGCGCAGCTCGGCAGGCAGCGACGCCAGGAAGGCCTCCTGCGCGCCGTAGACGAACCTGTTCCGATCGCGCCACATGAACGAATAGGAGGCGCGCATGCCGATGTCGCGATAGGCGCGCATGATGGCGTCGGGCGTGGCGAGCCAGCCCTCGCGCGGCCCCGTCGGCCCGCCATGGATGTGCTGGACGGTGGTGACGCCCGATTCCACCATCTCCATGGCCGAGTAGAGCGTGTCGAGATAGGGATCGACCGTTCGCCAGCCGATGAAGCGCGGCAGCCAGAGCTCGAGCGGCAGGAAGGGCGTGCCGTGCTGAAGCGGGGTGAGCCCGGTATGGTGGTGAGCGTTCACCAGTCCGGGCATGACGATGTCGCCGGCAGATCCGAAGACCTCGGCTCCGGGATGGGCCATCGACAGCTGCTCGAAGGAGCCGAATTCGGCAATGCGGCCGCCCGAGACCAGCAGCGCGCCGCCCGCATGCAGCTCCGCCCGGTCGTCGTCGTCGATGCCGCACAGGATATGCCGTCCGCGCACGATCACCGGGTGGGCGCTCTCGGCCAATTCTCGCAATGGCACCGTCGTCATTCCTTGCGGAAGGCCCGGCAGTCGGCGGTGCGCCAGCCCACCTTCACCGAAGCGTCGCGGGCGATGCTGACCGGCACCTTCATCGGGTCGCCCTTCGCGATCAGCTCCTGGCCGCCGAGGCTGAAGACGACGCGCGTGGCTTCGCCGAGATAGACCTGCCGTTCGACCTGGAGAGTAAAGACGTTGTCGGCCACGTCGGGGGCCAGGCTGATACGTTCGGGACGCAGGCAGAGCACAGCACGGTCGCCGGCCGCGAGCGGATCGATGGCGGTCGCGGTCACGAGGATGTCCGGGGCCAGGCGAACCGTGACCGTGCGCTGCGCGTTCCCTACGACTTCGCCTTCGAGCGTGTTGTTCTCGCCGATGAAGCCGGCGACGAAGGCGTTGGCGGGGCTTTCGTAGAGCTCCTCAGGCGGGGCCAGCTGCTGGATCCGGCCCTGGTCGAAAACAGCGATCCGGTCGGACATGGTCAGGGCTTCTTCCTGATCATGCGTGACATAGACCATGGTGACGCCGAGGCGCTCGTGGATCTGCTTGAGCTCGTATTGCATGCGCTCGCGCAACTGCTTGTCCAGCGCCCCCAGGGGCTCGTCGAGCAGGATCAGCTCCGGCTCGAAGACGAGGGCGCGCGCCAGCGCGACGCGCTGCTGCTGGCCGCCTGAAAGCTGGGCCGGCATCCTTGCGCCGAACGGCCCGAGCTTGACCATGTCGAGCGCTGCCGTGACCCGCTGCGCGATCTCGGCTTCGGGCATCTTCCGCGCGCGTAGCGGATAGGCGACGTTGTCGGAGACCGTCATGTGCGGGAAGAGCGCGTAGTTCTGGAAGACCATGCCGATACCCCGCTTGTAGGGGGGCAGGGTCGTGATCTCGCGTCCCTGCAAGGTGATCCGGCCATTGGTCGGAGCCTCGAAGCCGGCGAGCATCATCAGGCTCGTGGTCTTTCCCGATCCGGACGGTCCGAGCAGCGTCAGGAACTCGCCGCGGGCGATGTCGAGATTGAGGTCCTTCACGACCAGCGACTGTCCGTCATAGCTCTTCTGGACATGCGAGAAGCGAACCAGCGGCTCGCTGGCCGGAGCGGCGTCGGTCGCCATGGCTTGGATGCTCATGAGTTACTCCGCCCAGAGGGGCAAGGAAGGGGGGAAGCGTTCGGTCACGGTCCGGCCGAGGATGTCGTGGCTGGGATGCGCGTCCCAGACCGCTTGGCTCGATGCGGTGACCTCGGCGAGGATCTCGTCCTCGTCGGCGACGAGGAGGCGCCCGCCTTCGACCAGGACCTTTCCATCCACGATGACGCTGCTGACGCGATCGGGCCCGGCCAGATGGACCAGCGCCCTGATCGGGTCCGGATTGGCCCCGAACGACAGGGATCTGGGATCGACCAGGACGATATCGGCCTTCGCGCCCGGCTGCAGGCGGCCGAGATCGGGGCGGGCGAGCGCCGAAGCGCCGGCGAGGTTGCTGGCCCGGAAGACATCGGCGGCGGCGCCCGCCTCGAAGTTTCCATCGGCGAGCTTGTTCATCAGCGACGCCATCCGCATCTCCGCGAACATGTCGAGCGGGTAGGTGTCGGTCGCGAGCGCGACGTTCACGCCGGCGCGGCGGAAGCGGTCGAAGCTCTCGAGTGCGATGCCGCGGCGCGCGAAGGCAACCGGCGAATGCGCGACATTGACGCCCGTCGCGCCGAGGATCGCGATGTCGTCTTCGACGGGGTAGCCGATGGCGCTATGGGTCGAGATGTAGACGCAGTGCGCGAGGATCGTGCCGGCGTCGAGAACGCCCTCCTGCGCAAGGCATTGCACCGGCGTCAGGCCGGTTTGGCCCATGGTCTCGTAGAACTCGCGGTGCTGCTCCACGAAATGCAGGGTGAAGGGAACGCTGAGCGCGTCGGCGACCTTCTTGGCCTCTTTCCGCAGCTCCGGCGTCGAGAGGTAATATTCATCGAGCGCGACAAGCCCCGAGACGCGCGCGTCTGCCGTTTTCGGCAGGCGCTCGATGAAACGGGCGGTGGCTTCGAGCGACTGGAAACCGGCTTTCGTATCGAGCTCGCTCGATACCTTGCCATCCTCTTCCAGCCAGTAGCGCCCTCCCGTCACGACAGGGCTCCAGACCAGCCGGATGCCGAATTCCCGAGCGGTCTCCAGCATCAATTCGCCGTCGCGCGGACCGGCCGGGGCGAAGGCGACCACGGTCGTCACGCCGTTGCGCAGCAGCGAGGCGAAGCCGTAGCGCAGTGAGGCCCGCGCATCCTGAGGCGCGAGAAAGCCGGGGCGGCCGACGCGGTTCTGGGGAAGGAAGTGCAGGAAGCTCGATCTGACGAACTCCCTGCGCCCGCCGTCAACCAACAGGCGCGGACCCTCATGCGCGCCGATATGGGCGTGCGTGCTGATCTGGCCGGGTATGGCGATCAGCCCGCGAGCATCGATCCTGCGCTTGGCCGGGTCCGGGAAATCCCTGCCG
>JAEXUU010000564.1 GCA_023452965.1 Pseudomonadota bacterium
TGGGGAAGTCGGGCGGGCGGGTGATGAAGAACGTCACCGGGCTCGATCTGGTGAAGCTCGTCGCCGGCAGCTTCGGCACGCTCGGCTTCCTGACCGAGGTGACCTTCCGCGTCCTGCCGCGGCCGGAGCGCGTCGTCACCCTGATCTGGGAGGGCCTCTCCGACGAGGTGGCGGTGGCGCTGCTCTCGGCCGCGCTCGGCTCGCCCTTCGAGCCCATGGCCGCGGCGCATCTGCCGGCCGGGATCGGCGGCGAGGATGCCCGCACCGTGCTCAGGCTGGAGAATTTCTCCGCCTCGATCAGCTATCGTGCCGCCGAACTCGCGCGTCTGCTCAAGGCCTATGGCCGGCCCGAGCTGATCGAAGGCCGCGGCTCGGAGGCGCTCTGGCGCGAGGTCCGCGATTCCGCCTTCTTCGCCGGTAGCGACGAGGCGATCTGGCGGCTGTCGCTGGCGCCGACCAACGGCCCGAAGGCGACGGCAGCGATCGCGCGCGCCATCCCGCAGGCGCGCTGGTTCTACGACTGGGGCGGCGGGCTCGTCTGGCTCGCGGTTCCGGCGGCTGGCGATGCCGGTGCCGCCGCGATCCGCGCCGCGACGAAGCCGCTGGGTGGTCATGCGACGTTGGTGCGCGCGCCCGATGCGGTGCGGGCCGTCGTGCCGGTCTTCGAACCGCTCGCCGAGCCGCTGATGCGGGTGACGGCGGGTATCAAGAAGAGCTTCGACCCGGAGGGCGTGTTCGAGCCCGGCCGGATGTATGCCGGCATCTGAGAAGCGACAATGCAGACCAATTTCAGCCCCGAGCATCTCGCCTCCGATCCGCGCCTGCCGGCTTCGGAGAAGATCCTGCGTACCTGCGTGCATTGCGGCTTCTGTACAGCGACCTGCCCGACTTATCTCTTGCTCGGCGACGAGCTCGATTCGCCGCGCGGGCGCATCTACCAGATCAAGGACATGCTCGAGAACGAGCGGCCGGCGACGGCGGAGGTGGTCAAGCATATCGACCGCTGCCTCTCCTGCCTGTCCTGCATGACGCCCTGTCCCTCGGGCGTGCACTACATGCACCTCGTCGACCACGCTCGCGCCCATATCGAGGAAACCTATGAGCGTCCCTGGCATGACCGGGCGCTCAGGCGCCTGCTGGCGGCGGTCCTGCCCTATCCCGGCCGATTCCGCCTCGCCATGCTGGCGGCCAGGCTCGGCAAGCCCTTCGCCGGAGCGCTCGGCGCGCTGCCGCATCTAGGCGCCTCGCTGAAGGCGATGCTGGCGCTCGCGCCCTGGAGCCTGCCGAACCGCTCGGCCATGGAGGGGCCGCAGAATTTCCCGGCCAGCGGTGAGCGCCAGAGGCGCGTCGCCATCCTCTCCGGCTGCGCCCAGCCGGTGCTCGACCCCGGCATCAACGAGGCGACGATCCGTTTACTGACCCGCCACGGCGTCGAGGTCGCGCTGCCCAAGGGCGAGGGCTGCTGCGGCGCGCTCGTCCACCATATGGGCCGCGAGCATGACGCACTCGCCTTCGCTCGCGCCAATATCGACGCCTGGATGGCCGAGATCGACGGCGAGGGGCTCGATGCCATCCTGATCACGGCCTCGGGCTGCGGCACGACGATCAAGGATTACGGCTTCATGTTCCGGAACGAGCCCGCCTATGCCGAGAAGGCGGCGAAGGTTTCGGCGCTGGCGAAGGACGTCACCGAATTCGTCGAGACGCTGGAGATCGCGCCGGTGCGCGATTTCGACCTCACCGTCGCCTATCACTCCGCCTGCTCGATGCAGCACGGCCAGCAGCTCAAGGACGGGCCGAAGCGGCTGCTGTCGCGCGCCGGCTTCAGGGTGAAGGAAGTGCCGGAGGGCCACATCTGCTGCGGCTCGGCCGGCGTCTACAACATCCTCCAGCCGGAGATCGCCGGGCAACTGCGCGAGCGCAAGATCGGCAATATCGGCCGCACCCGGCCCGACCTCGTCGCCACCGGAAACATCGGCTGCATGACCCAGCTCGCCAAGGGCTTTGCCGATAACGGCGCGACGACGCCGGTGGTCCACACCGCCGAACTGCTCGACTGGGCGACGGGCGGGCCGGTCCCGGCGAAGCTGGCGGCGGCGGGGATCGGGGAGGCTCCCGCGGCGGAGGCTCTGGTCGCGGCGGAATGAGTTCGCCGTCTCCCCGTCAGTCCGGGGCCTGCCGCAGGCAGGAGCCCGGAACCCACGACCGGGCGAGACGCTTCGAACCAGGATTGACGAAAGGCTGCCCATTCGTGGGTTCCGGGTTCGCTGCTGCGCAGCGCCCCGGAATGACAGCCCTGACGTGATGGCCGCGAAGGCTTGCCCCCTGCGTCCTCACGGTCTAACCCACGGGCGGATTTTCCCGTTCCGAGAAGTGACGCAAGACCGATGTCGAAGACCGACAAGCTGAAAGCCCGCCAGCCGCGCGGTTTCGTCGACCGTGGCCCGGCCGATGTCGCCGCCACCGAGCGCATGCTGTCCGTCATCCGCGAGAGCTTTTCGCTCTATGGCTTCGACCCCGTAGAGACGCCCTTCGTCGAATACACCGACGCGCTCGGAAAATTCCTGCCGGATCAGGACCGGCCCAACGAGGGCGTCTTCTCGTTCCAGGACGATGACGAGCAATGGCTCTCGCTGCGCTATGACCTGACGGCGCCGCTCGCCCGTTATGTCGCCGAGAATTTCGACGCGCTGCCAAAACCCTATCGCAGCTATCGCGCCGGCTATGTCTTCCGCAACGAGAAGCCGGGGCCGGGTCGCTTCCGCCAGTTCATGCAGTTCGACGCCGATATCGTCGGCTCAGGCACGGTCGCGGCCGATGCCGAGATCTGCATGCTCGCCGCTGATACGATGGAGCGGCTCGGCATCAAGCGCGGCGACTATGTCGTCAAGGTCAACAACCGCAAGGTGCTCGACGGGGTGATGGATGCCGCCGGCATCGACCAGGCCGCGCGCCTCGCGGTGCTGCGCGCCATCGACAAGGCGGACAAGTTCCCGCTGGCCGAAGTCGGCAAGCTGCTGGGCGAGGGCCGCAAGGACGAGAGCGGCGACTTCACCAAGGGCGCCGGGCTGACGAGCGCGCAAACCGACACGATCCTGCGTTATCTCGAGCTGGGCCAGAAGCTCGCCGAGCTCGGCAAGTCCACCGCCGCCGACAGCGCCCGGGCTGGCGAATTGTCAGCCGAGGCGGTCAGGGAGCTCGGCAAGCTCGTCGAAAGCGCCGAGAACGGCCGCGCCGGCATCGCGGAACTGGAGCAGATCCGCGAACTCGTCACGGCTGCGGGCTATCTCGGCCGGATCATCATCGACCCTTCGGTCGTGCGCGGCCTCGAATACTATACCGGCCCGGTCTACGAGGTGGAGCTGACCTTCCCGGTGACCAATGAAGACGGGCAGGTCGTGCGCTTCGGCTCGGTCGCGGGCGGCGGGCGCTATGACGGTCTCGTCGGTCGCTTCCGGCCCGAGCCCGTGCCGGCGACCGGCTTCTCGATCGGCGTCTCCCGGCTCTTTTCGGCGCTGAAGGCGGTGAAGTCGCCGATCGTCGACCAGAAGAACGAGCTGCCGTTGGTCGTCGTCACCGCGATGGACAACAAGTCGCCGGAGTTCATGCCGGCCTATCAGGCTTTCGTCTCGCAGCTCCGGCAGGCGACCGATGCGGACGGCAAGCCGCTGCTGCGGGCCGACCTCTATCTCGGCGCCTCCGGCTTCAACGCGCAGATGAAATATGCCGACCGGCGCGGCGCGGTCTGCGCGGTGATCCAGGGCTCCTCCGAGCGCGAGGCCGGCACGGTGGTGATCAAGGACCTGATCCTCGGTGCCGAGCTCGCCGCCGCCGGCCGCGAGGTCAAGGATTCCGCCGAGCACAAGGCCAGGCAGGCGGAAGCGCAGTTTTCCGTGCCGGCGGCCGAGCTGGTCGAAGGGGTGAAACGGGTTCTCCTCCGTCATGCCCGGGCTTGCCCCGAGCGCGCGCTATTTCGTCATGGTCGGGCTTGTCCCGACCATCCACGCCTTCCATGATCGAGGACGGTGTTCAAGACGTGGATGCCCGCCGCAGGGGCGAGCATGACGGTGACGGGTAGCGGGCGAACGGATTCCCGCTAACCCAATTCCCTAAAAACCGTCGAAAATCAGAGCGGCCCCTGCTAGGACGGCGCCGCAACAGGACCAATGCCGTGACCGCGACCCGTGCCAGCATCGACACCGTGATCGCGCTGTTCGAGCGCGAGGGCTATGCCCGCGCCGAACCCGCGATCCTGCAGCCTGCCGAGCCCTTCCTCGACCTCTCCGGCGAGGATATCCGCCGCCGCATCTTCCTGACGCAGGATCTCGACGGCCGCGAATGGTGCCTGCGGCCGGAATACACGATCCCCGTCGCGCTCGCCCATATCGCCGCCCGTTCCACCGAGCCGGCCTCCTACGCCTATGCCGGCCCGGTCTTCCGGATGCGCGCCAACGAGCCCGGCGAGTTCGCCCAGGCCGGCATCGAATCCTTCGGCCGCGAGGATGTCGCCGCCGCCGACGCCGAGATCATGGCGCTGGCCGTCGAGGCCGTCGCGGCGCTTGGGCTTTCCCAGCCGCGCCTGCTGATGGGCGATGTCGCCCTGCTCGCCGCCCTGCTCGACGGGCTCGGCGTGCCGCAGGCCGCCCGCCGCCGCTTGATGCGCGCAGTCGCGCAAGGCAAGGGCGCCGACGCCGTCTCCGCGCTCGATGCCCCGGCTGCCGCGACCGAGGCGACCCATGCCGGTCTGCTCAAGGCGCTGGAAGGGCAGGACCCCAAGGCCGCCCGTGCCTTCGTCGAGGACGTTCTTTCGATCGCCGGCATCTCGACGGTCGGCGGCCGCTCGGCGGGTGACATCGCCGAGCGCTTCCTGGCGCGTGCCGCCGAGCGCGACAATCCGGTCAGCGACGAGGCGAGGGCGCTGCTCGGCCGCGCGCTGGCGATCAGCGGCGATCCAGACAGCGCCTCGGCAGCCTGGCGCAAGCTGGCTGGCGAGGCCGGGCTCGACCTCGCCGCGGCGCTCGACGTCTTTGACGAACGCACCGGCTTCCTGGCCGCCCGCGGCGTCGATGTCGGCAATATCGGCTTCTCCGCCGCCTTTGCCCGCAATCTCGACTACTACACCGGCTTCATCTTCGAACTGCATGATCCCGCCAAGCCTGAGCTGAAGCCGATCGCCGGTGGCGGCCGCTATGACGGCGTGCTGCAGCGCCTCGGCGCACCCGGCCCGGTTGCTGCGGTCGGCGCCTCGGTCTGGCTCGACCGGCTGGCGGGAGCGACGACATGAGCGGGGCGGAGAACACCATGAACGACGCTCCGCTTGTCCTGGCCGTGCCGTCCAAGGGCCGGCTGCAGGAGAACGCCACCGCCT
>JAEXUU010000645.1 GCA_023452965.1 Pseudomonadota bacterium
GCCGATCAGCTCAAGACCTTCGTCGCGATCGCCGATACCGGTTCCTTTACCCGCGCCGCCGAGATCGTCTTCAAGACCCAGTCGGCTGTTTCGATGCAGATGAAGCGGCTCGAGGAGCGCGTCGGACGGCCGCTGTTCGGCCGTGACGGGCGCCATGCCAAGCTGACCGAGGATGGCGAGCGCCTGCTCGACTATGCCCGCCGGATCGTGCGCCTCAACCTGGAATGCGTCGCGAGCTTCACAGAAGCTGATCTGAAGGGTCGGATCAGGCTCGGCGTGCCCGACGACTATGCCGACCGCTATCTGCCGGAGATCCTGGCGCGCTTCGCCCGTTCGAACCCGCGCACCGAAGTCACCGTGGTCTGCGAGCCGACGCCGATGCTGGCCGAGCGGATCGCCACCGGCGACATCGACCTTGCGATCATCACCCATGTCGAGGGACGCGGCCAGGGCGAGATCATCCGGATCGAGCCCTTGCTCTGGGTCACCTCGGCGCGCCATTGCGTGCATGAGGAAGACCCGCTGCCGCTGGCGCTCGGGCGGCCGACCTGCAACTGGCGGCAGGCGGCGGTCGAGGCGCTGGAGAACAAGGGGCGGCGCTTCCGCGTGCTCTATGCCAGCTGGAACTCCACCGCGGTCGGCGCGGCAGTGGTCGCAGGGCTCGCCGTCTCGGTGCTTCCGGAGAGCGCGGTCAGGCCCGGCATGCGCATCCTCGGCGCCTCGGAAGGCTATGCCAGCCTGCCCTCCTGCAAGATCGGCCTGCTCAGGACCCGGCACGACCCGTCGATCCTCTCGAACGCCCTCGCCGAACACATCATCCAGAGCTTGGACAATCTGCAGAGCTTCAAGACTGCGGCGGAGTAGGCGCAGAAAATTGGACGGTCAGCTATTGCGCAGCCGAACCGTCACGGCCGAGGAGCGGAAATTCATGGTGGTGAAGCCCCAGTCCCGAGCAAGGCCCAGGATGATCGGCTGATGGGTATAGGTGGCGAGGACCCCGACTCCGCTGTCACCTTCGTTGAGGAGCGCCAAAGCGCGTGTGTTCATGTCGGCTGGCAGGTACGTCATGTTGCCGCCGAGGCTGTTGCCGTCGATCTGGTTGTTCTTCTCTTTGAAACGCACCATGCCCAGTTGGATCGTTCCAAGCTGGGGAGCAATGTTGGACCTGCGATCCAAGATCGACAGGAATGTCGTATCAAAGCAGGTCTCATCCCGGCAGGCCGCGAGGACCTGTGCGATCTCAGCCGTAAGGCGATTGAGATCACGCTTGATGGTGATGGCCTGGGTCGCGTCGACCGCTGCCGACAGCATCGCGAACATCACCGCGCTGATCAGGGCGAACTCCACGGCGGCGACGCCGCGCTCATCGCGGACGAGACTACGCCGCTTCGCATTCCGAAACAGTCTAGCGATAGACTTCATCACGGCCTCACATAGAGCGCGGCTGCGGAGACGTGCAGCGTCGGTAGCCCCGGCACGAAGGTGACGACCGGCGCGCGTGCGCGCATCATCATCGCGGTACCGGAGGGCCCGGCAACGAAGGTCGCTCCGGTAATCGGCTGGGCAGCCGCCCCATAATTCGACAGTGGCTGGGTTTCGAGCCGCAGCTTGCCGGCGCAGTCATCGAGCGCGATCATACGCGCGCAGATCTGCTGCGCCACTAGCGTGTGATTTCCGGCATAGGTGCCTGCAGTGCGCCCGGTCGCCGCCTCGGCAACAGCGTCTCGTATGTACATCTGCGCCAGGAAGGCGAGAGAGAACTGGAGGATGCTGAGCAGCAGGACCATCGAGGTCAGGCCGATGAACGCGAACTCGACCGCGACCGCGCCCCTCCTGTCGCGACGGAAGGCTTGGAGGCACGCCGCAAGCCGCCGCGCATAAACCAATCGACTACCGATCCTCATCGTCTCAGCACTCCATCACGGGCAGCTACCGCTACAGAACCGGATGTAGTCGATCAGCCCACCATAGGTGTCCTCGCGGCCGGCAGCCTGGAAGAAGATGCGGTAGGTTCCTTTCGTCGTGACCTTCAGCGGAATCTTGCGCGGGGTCCACTTGTCGGTGTGCACGCAGACGTCGACCTGGTCGGTTGCCTTGTCCACGTCCTTGGAAGGCGTGGCATAGGAACTCGCCTTCTTCTGGAAGAAGACCTCGATGCGGTTGGTCTGCTGGCTCCAGGTCGCGGCCTTGAGCCTGTCCCACTCCGCCTTCGCGTCAGTCTTGTAAGCGCATAGGGTCTGTCCGGCATAAGCCGGGTTCCGCTCACGCGAGATGTACCAGTAGCTCAGTTCGTAGTCGCCGACCTCTAGGTTGGTGAACTCGCGCCACATGCTGGAATTGGTCTTGCAGCCCGAGGTGTAGCAATGCGAATCCAGCTCGGCGAAGAAGTTGCCGAAGCGGATTTCGTTCGCGGCGAGCGACGGGATACCGTTGATCTCGATACCGCCCTGAGAGCTTTGGGTCGTCCAACCGTTCCAGTTCTTCAGCACGGTCCAGGCGTTCGAGGCGACATTGTGCTCGGTCTCGAAGGACTCGGCGAACAGGACCTTGCCGGTTCCGGTTCCGGGCGGCGGCGTTCCCGGAGTCCCGACGACGTAGTTGCATTGGCGCTCTACTCGAAGAGCAACCGTTTGATAGCCGAGAATACCGCTGAAGGCATTGGAACTCGCAGCCGTCGCAACAGCGGTCATAACGTTGTTTGCCAGCCTAACGGTCACAACGACGCCAGTGACTCCGGGCTGGGAGAGCTTGCCGACTGTTTCGTTGATCTTGGTGTTAGCGAACGATGTATAGTCCCTTTTGGGGTCGGCCCCGGTCTTTCGCGACTCGACGTTGATGTCGAGGGCGGTCTCGCGACAACTCAGCTCGATGACACTGGCGATCGCCTGACGCCGCGCCGCTGCCTGACTGTAGTCGATGCCGCCGCCGACCGCGAGCATCAGCACCGGCAGGCCGACAGCGAACAGCAGCGCAGTCGAGCCGCGGGCATCCTTCAGGAAGCGGCGAAACAGGGGCGTCATTCCAAAGCCTCGCGGAAAGCGCCGAAAATGCGGCGCGACGATGCCAAAACCGTACGCAGCGGCCGATTGACAAAATCTTGCGCAGGCTCGCGAAAACAGGGGGTATCGGCGCATGAGCGGGCAAGATCGGCTGCCGCAGGCTGAATATGGTAAAGTTTAGCGAAACTGCGCCGCGTAATTTCCAGGCCAATCGACAGGCCGGGTTCTTGCGCACGCAAGATGTAAGGTAAGGGCGCAGCGGCGAAAGCCGCGATTGCTCAGGGATTGAAGCCGGCGGCCGCCTGCTGGAAGAAGCCGAGCACGCTTTGTCCGATCGTCGTCGCCGCCGTAACGCAGGCCAGCGAAATCATCGCCGCGATCAGGCAGTATTCGACCGCCGTGGCGCCACGGTCATCGTGCAGAAAGTCGCGGGCAAGGGCGAAAATCGGCTTCATGTCGCCATTGCTAGCGGCAAGCTGCGGAGAATTCGTTAATCCGAACCGCTAAATTCGGGGGCAAGCGCAATTATTGGCCTGCGGCCGACGCGCGCGCCCCCTTCCCTGCTTCGGCGCCTCACAACACCAGTTCGGTGAACGCCGGCTCGATCCGCCCGCCCCAGGCACCCTGCTGGCGCACCGCCAGCCGCTCGGCGAGGCTGCGCCCGGCATCGGCGATCGCGATCACCGGCTCGAGATAGCGGGTTTCGTCGCGGCCCTGCGCGTCGAGGCGGGCGCGACGGGCGAGGCCAGCGCGCGACAATTCGACGACTTCGCGCGCGATCTCGCGCAGCGGCCGGCCGCCGATTCTGGCATTGAGCCCGGCCTTGGGAACATCGTCGCGCAAACGCTGGCGCTCCTCGGCGCTCCAGCCCTTGACGATATCCCAGGCTGCAGCAAGCGAGGCATCGTCATAGAGCAATCCGACCCAGAAGGCCGGCAGCGCGTTCAGCATCTCGACCGGTCCGGCATCGGCGCCGCGCATCTCGATATAGCGCTTCAGCCGCACCTCCGGGAACAGGGTGGAGAGATGGTTGGCCCAGTCCGACATGGTCGCGCATTCGCCCGGCAGCTGCGCGAGCCGGCCCGCGAGCAGGTCGCGGAAGGAGACGCCAGCGACGTCGTGATAGATGTCGCCGCGTTTGACGAAATACATGGGAACGTCGAGCGCCCAGTCGACATAGGCCTCGTAGGACATGCCTGCATCGAAGGCGAAAGGCAGCATGCCGGCGCGGGCATTGTCGGTGTCTCGCCAGATCTCCGAGCGCATCGACTGCAGGCCGTTGAGCTTGCCCTCGCTGAACGGCGAAGCGGCGAAGAGCGCGGTCGCGAGCGGCTGCAAGGCGAGCGAGACGCGCAGCTTCGCCACCATGTCGGCCTCGCTGGCAAAGTCGAGATTCACCTGCACGGTGCAGGTTCGGAACATCATGTCGAGCCCGCGCGTGCCGACCTTCGGCATGTAGTTCGCCATGATCTTGTAGCGCCGCTTCGGCATCATCGGCGTCTGCGCCAGCGTCCAGAGCGGCGAATGCCCGAGACCGAGGAAACGGATGCCGTGCGGCTCCGCCACCGCGTGGAGATCGGCCAGATGAGCGTCGAGCTCGGCCGCGGTCTCATGCACGCTTGCCACCGGCGCGCCGGAAAGCTCGAACTGGCCACCCGGCTCCAGGGAGATCGCGCCGCCACCATCGGGGCCGGCGAGTCCGATGATATGGCCGTCGTCGAGGATCGGCTCCCAGCCGAGGCGTGCCTGCATGCCGTCGAGCAGGGCCCGGATGCCGCCACGTCCGCCTTTGCCCTCATAGGGCACCGGGCTCAGATCGCCGGCATAGAATGGGAACTTCTCGTGTTCGGTTCCGAGCTTGAATGCGGAAGCGGGCTTCTCACCCTCGGCGATCCAGCCGATCAGTTCGGCCTTCGAGCTGATCGGAGTGGAATCGGACACGTCGCGGGCCATCAGGCGCTCCGGCAAGGAAGGCTTCGGAGCGCCAGACATAGGCGAGCGCCGCCGTGACCACAACGATCACGGATGCGGGGGTGTGGTCACAATCTTGCCGAAATGCATGATCCGCGGTTCAGGCGGCACCGCGCAGGGTCGTGCCCGCCTGCCCGTTGCCGCCGGCACGGGTCTGTGCCGCCAGCCAATCGACGACGGCGCGCATTCCGGCATCCTGGCCGCCGCTGCCGGCGCGGGCCTCTTCAAAGATGGCGAGCTGCATGTCGGCGCTGGTCCCGCCCGCGACGATGCTGCGGCACGACGCCAGATCCGCCCCGCAGCCCAGCGCGGCGGCGTCCTCGGCCAGCATCGCCAGCACCTCGTCGAGCACCTCGGCGACCGGGCGCATGGCGCGCCGATCCGCGCAGACGAAGCCGCCATGCAGCCCATAGCGCTGTGCCCGCCAGATGTTCTCGGCAGCAATGGCGCGCGAGGCTGCGGTGAGCTTGCCGTTGAGCGCCGGCTTGCGGGCAAGGTGGCGCACAAGGCAGCGGTAGAGCGCGGCGATGGCGAGAGTGTCGTCCAGCCGTGTGCAACTGTCGGCGACCCGCAATTCCAGCGTCGGGTGCTTTTCCGAGGGGCGGATAGACCACCAGATGAAGCTCGAATCGCGGATCGCCCCGGAGGCCATCATGGTCTCAACATAGGCGTGATAATCGGCCGCGTCGGTGAAAAGTTCAGGCAGGCCGGTGCGCGGCAATTCTGCATAGGCGCACAGGCGATACCCCATCAAACCGGTACGCCGCCCCTGCCAGAAGGGCGAGGAGGTCGAAAGCGCCAGCAGCAGCGGCAGATAGGGCAGCATCCGCACCATGATGCCGATGCGCAGATCCTCGTCCGGCACCTCGACATGAACATGCAGGCCGCAGAGCTGGTTGCGGCTGCCGAGCATCTGCAGGTCACGCATGATGCCGTCGTAGCGCTTGGCCTCGGTGGCACGCTGGCGCGACCAGACGGCGCTGGGATGAGTGCCGCAGGCCAGCAGCAGCATGTCGTGGTCAAGCGCAATCGCAGCGAGCCCGGCCCGCAGCCGCGACAGGGACAGCCGGGCCTGCGCCATGTTCTCGCAGATCGGTGTCATGACCTCGATCTGCGACTGCAGCATCTCGCGCTGCAGCTCGTTCGGAAAGGCCGCCTGGGCCGCCTCGATGAAATGCGGAGAAATCTTGCGCGCGATGCCGCGGCTCTCGGCGTCGGACAGGAAATACTCTTCCTCGATGCCGAAGCGATAGGCCTTGCTCACCATATCCACCCTCCCCCTGGCCGGCGCCTCCTCGGCGCGGCGCCAGACTGCCCGTCATTGAGTCGGAACTGCGACCGTGGTCCTCATTCCCTGTGCTCAACTCGGCAGGGGGCAGCCACGTTCCGCTGTACGGGCGGGCGAGCCCTTCGCGCAAACTCCGGGCGCTATTGGCTTATCCAGTCGCCGAGTGTCGCCTGAACGAGGGCGAGCGCAGCGACCGCAGCCGTGTCCGCGCGCAGGATGCGCGGGCCGAGCGAGAGCCGCAGAACGTGCTCGCGCGCGAGCACGAGCGCGCGCTCTGATTCGTCGAAGCCACCTTCCGGGCCGATCAGCACCGCGACCCTCCCGCGCGGCGCGGACTGCAGGGCCATGACGGGCCCCTCGGGAGCGAGCGCTTCGTCGCAGAAGACGAGAAGGCGGTCGGGCTCGAGCCCGTCCAGCGCCGCGGCCAGCGACAGCTCGGGCCGAATCTGCGGCAGCGAGAGAATACCGCATTGCTCGGCCGCCTCGACAGCATTGGCCGCAAGCCGCTCGAGATTGAGACGCGAGACCTGAGTGTAGCGGGTCAGCACCGGCTGGAGCACACCCGCCCCCATCTCGACCGCCTTCTGCGCCATATAGTCGAGCCGTGCATGCTTCAGCGGCGCGAAGAGATAGACCAGATCGGGCGCGGGCGGCTGCGGCCGCACCTGCCGGAGCGCTTCGAGACGCGCCTGCTTGCGACCTTCGGCCCTGACCGCACAGAGCCATTCGCCGTCGCGCCCGTTGAAGACCAGGATGCTGTCATCGGTGCGCAGGCGCAGGACGTTCAAAAGGTAGTTCGCCTGTTCGCGGGCGAGGTCGATCAGGGCACCCGCGACAAGCTTCGCGTCGCAGTAGAGCCGGTGTTTGGAGAAATCGCGCATGCGCCGTGGATCCGCCTTGCTGGCGCGCTGCCCTTCCGCCCGAAACGGCCGGATCGGGTAAAGACGCGCGAGATCACATAGTCGGCCCTGCGCCCGATCGCAAAACCGGGGCATGCGGTGGCAAGACGCAGCGGCATGCCAAGCACGTGGACGCGAAAACCGCCACAATCGCCGGCTATGGGCGAGCACATTCGGATACAAAAGCGCGTCGACACTTTGCGGTGTGCGGCGTCGGCTGTTATGGACGTGCGGCGCCGGGACGGCGTTGGTGGTGAAGAATGCGGAGCGGGACGATGCGGCGATACGCAACCCTGAAGCTGGCTGCGGCGCTGGCGGGCGCAGGTTTGGTGGGTGCAAGCCTGGCACAGCCGGCGCTGGCGCAGTCGCCTTCCGGTTGCGAGAACATGCAGAAGCTTCTGCAGGAACGTCAATCGATCGTGCAGAGCCTGAACGCCTCCAGCAAGGCGAAGCGCAAGCTGACCCCGCAGCAGGCCTGCGGCACGCTCGGCCGCCTCGTCAACAATGGCAATGCCACGCTCAAGTTCGCCCCCGCCAACCAGGACTGGTGCCAGATTCCGCCGAGCTTCATCGACGGCATGAAGGCCGACAATGAAAAGGCCGCGGCGGTCCGCAACCAGGCCTGCAATGCAGTGAAGCAGCATGAGGCGATGCAGCGCCGCGCCCAGCAGCAGGCGCAGCAGCAGCAGGGCGCCAACCCGTTCGGCGGCTCGGACTCCCTGACCGGCGGCCCGATGCGAGTGCCGCAAGGCGCTCTCTAAGACAAGGGCACGACAGCTATGGTGCCTGCGCCCGAGCTCGCCGATGCACCGCTGCCGGATGCGATGCGCGGCCATTGGGTCGATACGCGTGCGCCGCGCCGGCTGCGGCCCTTTCTGAAGCTCGCCCGGATCGAGCGCCCGATTGGCTGGTGGCTTCTGCTCCTGCCGTGCTGGTGGGCCGCCGGGCTCGCGGCGATCGCCGCCGGCCTGCCCTACCCCAATCCCTGGCATATACTGCTGTTCCTGATCGGCGCGATCGTGATGCGGGCCGCCGGCTCGACTTTCAACGACATCGTCGACCGCAAGCTCGATGCGCAGGTGGCGCGCACGCGCGGTCGCCCGCTCCCGTCCGGTCAGGTCAGCCCGCGTGCAGCCGCTCTCTTCATGGTCGGCCTGTCGCTGGCCGGGCTCCTCGTGCTGCTGCAGTTCAACGCCTTCACGATCGCCGCCGGCATCGCCTCGCTCGGCATCGTCGCGATCTACCCGTTCATGAAGCGCATCACGAACCTGCCGCAGTTCGTGCTCGGCCTCGCCTTCTCATGGGGCGGGCTGGTCGGCTGGAGCGCGGTGTTCGGGCGACTCGATCCGCCAGCCTTCCTGATCTATTTCGCCGCGGTGTTCTGGACCATCGGTTACGACACGGTCTACGCGATGCAGGACATCGAGGACGACGTCATCGCCGGGATCAAGTCGAGCGCGCGCTATTTCGGCCGCTACACGCAGCAGGCCGTCGGCCTGTGCTATGCGGTGGCGACGCTTTTGGCGGGACTTGCGACCTGGCTCGCCGGCGGCGGCATCGTCGCCTTTGCGGGACTTGGTCTTTTCGCGCTGCATCTCGGATGGCAGGTGCGCCTGATCGGCGGCGCCGACGGCCCGACTGCGCTGATGCTGTTCCGCTCCAATCGCAACGCCGGCCTCATCCTCGCCGCCGGCTTCGCGCTCGACGCAGCGGCCAAGGCGGCGTTCTAAGGTTCTGATCGAGACTTCACTCAGCCCTCATCCTGAGGAGCCATTTCACCAGAAATGGCGTCTCGAAGGATGCTTCAGGAGACTCCGAAGACATCTGGAGCATCCTTCGAGACGCCGCTACGCGGCTCCTCAGGATGAGGGCTCCATTTATGAGCCAGGTCGTAAGGATCGCCAGTCCCGATCGGACCTGACGCAGCAGGCGCGCCAGCGCTGACGCACGCATCCAAACGGATCAGGCCCGGGCGCGGCGCGCCCCCCCCCCCCCGGGGGTTACCGTG
>JAEXUU010000665.1 GCA_023452965.1 Pseudomonadota bacterium
GGATAGCCGCGCGCGACCAGCGCCGGGGCCATCACCTTGGCGCCGAAGGCGGCATTGGCGACCGAGGAGCCGGACGCGCCGGAAAAGAGCACGCTGGCGACCAGGGCCGTCTGCGCCAGCCCGGCCCGGAAATGCCCGACCAGCGCCGCAGCGAAGCGCACCAGCCGTTCGGCGAGGCCGCCTGCGGTCAGCAATTCGCCGGCGAGCAGGAAGAAGGGGATCGCCAGCAGCAGGAACTTCGAGACGCCGGAGACGGTGTTCTGGACGATCGCCGGCTCGGGCAGCATGCCGCCGAACGGGCCGGACAGCGAGACCCCGGCGAGCAGCGCGAAAGGCAGCGGCGCGCCGATCAGCAGGCCGATCCCGGCCGCAAGCGCCGCAATCAGGCTCGGCGTCGCCAGTGACAGGCCCGTCGTGCTCTGCGCGGCGAGGTAGAGGCCGAGGCCGAGAAGCAGCGAAGCCAAAGCCGCGGCCACCGAGCGGTCGAGCGCGGCACGCCAGAGCAGGAGCAGCACCGTCAGCCCTCCGCCGGTCGCGAATGCGGCGAAGCGGAGGCTCTCGGGCAGGCCGAGCACGGTCGAGGTGCCGCCGACCAGCGCGGCGACGCCGGCACCGCCAATGGCGATCACGAGTGCGCCATGGACGGCGATCGCGTCGGCAAGGATCGCCGCCAGGCGTTGTCCGCATCCCGGCAGCAGCCGGACCAGCACGTCGAGCCGCATCGACAGGGCACTGGTCGCCGCCAGCGGCATGCCGAGCGCGACGAGCGCGACATTGAGCCAGGTTGCCAGCTCGTCCGACCAGATCAGCCCGGCGCCGAAAAGATAGCGGCGCAGGACGGCCAGCATCACGATGGCGAAGAGCAGGCCGAGCACGGCAGCACCCAGCCATCCCAGCACAGCCGAGACGCAGGCGAGCCCGCGCTCGCCCGGTCGGCGGAGCGCGGGCGGATCGGGTGTTCGTGCGGCGGCGAGGCTCACGGCGTCAGCGCAGCGGCGAAAAATCTGTCGGCCGCAGGATGCGGCTGCGCATCTCCAGCACATAGGGCGCGGCCTTGGCGCGGAACTCCTGCCAGCGCGGATCGGCCTCCATCGCCGCGCGCCGGCGCTCGCGGTCGCCGGCGTCCTCGAAGCGCCACATGTGAACGACCTCGTTGACCACGCCGCTATCGGTGGTGAACCAGCCGATCAGCTGGCCGAGATGCGAGATTTGCAGCGCCATCCCCTCCTTCACGTAGAGGTCGAGATAGTCGCGGACATGGGCCGGCTTGATGGCGTAGGTGCGCTCGTCGAGGATCATGATCCAACCTGTTCCTGGGCCGCAGCGCGACGCGCCGCGACTTTTCGAATGCCCGGACCGGGCAGGCAACCGCCGGGCCGAAGGCCGGCGCGGACAATCGCGGCGGGGTCCGGGCCGGTCAATAGAAACAGCCACCTTAAAGAGCCGTCATCTTGGGAGGAATTTTCCCGAGGGGTCCGGCAGCGCCCTGCGGCAACGCGCCCGTCGCAGCGAAATTGACGCGCCGCGCCGCCATGCTATCGAAGGAGCAGGAGAGCAGATCTTGTCCGCAGTGCGCCGCAAAGCAGGATGGAGCCGGTTGGCCGCGATCGCCGCCGCCTATCTGCTCGTGCTGCAGGCGGTGTTCGGCGGGCTGGCTTCCGGCGCGCATGCGGCCGGCATGAGCCTCGACCGCTCGCTGGGGATGACGCTCTGCGCGCCCGGCGAGATGCCGCCCGGCGATGATGGCGCCGCGGCCCATGAAATGCCGAGCTGCTGCATGCTCGGCTGCTTCCTCTCCGGCTCCGGCGCGCCAGCCACGGCCGCCGGCTTCAGCCCGGTCGTCCATCGCCCAGTCGACCTGATCGCCTTCCAGCTCAGGCGCGACCTGCCGCATGGCTTTGCCGCTGGGCGCTCGCCGGCCAATCCGCGCGCACCACCCGCCGCTATCTGAGCCAGCCCGCGCAAGACGCGCCGGCAGCTCCCTGCCCTTCCACGTCAGGCCGCCCCGCCTTCGCAAGGCCGGCGACCGCGCGGCGTGCAAGGGCGATCCTCTTCGCAATCAGCGCCTTCGTTGCTCCCGCTCAACGTGACCGGTCCGCGCGCAGGCTCATCTTCAGGGCCACCATGCCCCTCCGGGCCCTCGCGGCCAAGGAAGTCAAAGGCTTCAGACCATGTCGAAATCCGCATTCCTCGCGGCAGCGCTCGCCGCCCTCGCCGCCTCCCCTGCCCTGGCCCATGTCACGCTGGAGACCCAGCAGGCAGCCATCGGCTCGACCTACAAGGCCGTGCTGCGCATACCCCATGGCTGCAAGGGCGCTCCGACGATCAAGGTCCGCGTCCGCGTGCCGGAAGGCATGATCGCGGTCAAACCGATGCCCAAGGCCGGCTGGGCGCTGGACACGGTGAAAGGCAAATACGGCAAGACCTACGATTATTACGGCACGCCGACCGCCGAGGGCGTCACCGAGGTGGTCTGGAGCGGCGGCAAGCTGCTCGACGAGCATTACGACGAGTTCGTGCTGCGCGGCTATCTCACCGCCGACCTCAAGCCGGAGACGACGCTGCACGTGCCGGTCGTCCAGGAATGCGAGGGCGGCAGCGTCGAGCGCTGGATCGAGATCCCGGCCGAGGGCAAGAGCGCGGACGACTACAAGTTCCCCG
>JAEXUU010000614.1 GCA_023452965.1 Pseudomonadota bacterium
CCCGCAACTTGGCATCGACGACGGCATCGCCGGCATCGGGCCCCATCCGGCAGGTCCCGCAGGGGTGGAACACCGAATAGGCGTTGGCGCGGATCGCGGCGACATGCGCCTCCTCATCGACCGCTTCCGGCCCCGGCCGGATCGCGGTGTCGATCACGGCGGAGAGCGTCGGCGTCGCCGCGAGCCGGTGCAGGAAGCGCGCGCCGGCCAGAAGCGTGTGCAGATCCTCGGGATCGGAGAGGTAGTTCGGCGCTATCTCCGGCGCGACATATGGCTCGGGCGAGCGGATCGCGACATGGCCGCGGCTGAGCGGCCGGCAGGGCGAGACGCTCAGGCTGAAGCCCGGAAAGGGGTCGGGCTTCATCAGGGCGCGTACGCCCGGCACGGCGCGCTCATAGCTCAGCGGCGAGAAATAGAGCTGCATGTCGGGCCGCGTCAGCTCCGGCCGGGTGCGATAGAATCCACCGCCCTGGTTGACGCTGAGCGAGAGCGGCCCGCGCCGCCGCAACAGATAGTTCACGGCCATGCCGATGCGGGCAGGCCAGGACAGCAGCGCCTCGTTCAGGCTCGGCCGCTTCGAGCGGTAGACATGGTCGTAGCAGAGATGGTCCTGCAGGTTGCGGCCGACCGCCGGCTGGTCGAGCAGCGGCGTGATGCCGTGCTGCTTCAACAGTTCCGCCGGACCGATGCCGGAAAGCTGCAGCAATTGCGGCGAATTGAACGCGCCGCCGGAGAGGACGACCTCCCTGCGGGCGCCGAAGCGCAAGGTCTCGCCACCGCGCCTGGCCTCGACGCCGATGGCGCGCCGCCCTTCGAACAGGATACGCGTCACCTGCAAATCGGTTTCGAGCTTCACGCGCCCGCGCCGCCTTGCCGGATGCAGGAAGGCGCGTGCCGCCGATTCGCGCCGGCCGCCGCGCGTGGTGATCTGGTAGAAGCCAGCGCCCTCGCTGGTCGCGCCGTTCAGGTCCGGATTGAAGCACAGGCCCGCTTCGCCGGCCGCCTTGACGAAGAGCGGCGTGAGCGGATGAACCTCCTTGGCGACGTTCTCGACATGGAGCGGGCCGCCTGCACCATGCCAGATCGAAGCGCCCAGCGCGTGGTCCTCCATGCGCCTATAGGCGGCGAGCACCTCGGCCCAGCCCCAGCCGGGATTGCCGAGCCGCTGCCATTCGTCGAAATCCTCGGCCTGGCCGCGGGCATAGACCATCGCATTGATCGCGCTCGATCCGCCGACCACCTTGCCGCGCGGCTGGTAGATTTCCCGCCCATCCAGCCCGGCTTGCGGCGTGGTCCGGTACATCCAGTTCATGCGGCGATGGTAGAAGGTCTTGCCGTAGCCGATCGGCAGATGGACCCAGGGGCTGAGATCGCGCGGCCCGGCCTCGATCACCAGGATCGAGCCATGGCCGGCTTCGGCGAGCCGCCCGGCCAGCACGCAGCCGGCCGAACCCGCGCCGACGATGATCACGTCCCATTCGCTCAAGATGCTCTCACCCGCTGTGCCTGCCGGAATTGCTAGGGAGAATTGGGCTTCCCGCTAAGGGCCATTCCCGCCGAAGCGTCAGTCCACTCGCCGGCCGCCATGAGGTCGTCGATGGCGCGTCGCAGGTCGAGCACACCGGTCTTGATCTCAGCCGGCGTGAAGCCGCTGAAGCCGAGCACGAGACCGTCTTGCGCGACGGGTTCGAGGCAGTAGCGGCTGATCGGCGCGACCGTGACGCCGCGCCGGGCGGCGGCCTGCGTCAGCGCGACGGCATCGAGCCCGTCGCGGAGATAGGCGTTGGTATGCATGCCGGTCTGGGTCGGCACGACTTCCAGATCGGGCGCCAGATACTCCCGCGCAGCGTCCTCCAGTGCCTGGTAGCGTTCCTGGTAGAGCTTGCGCATGCGGCGGACATGCGTCGCGAAATGCCCTTCAACGATGAAATCGGCGACGATGCCCTGCAGCGCCGTCGGAACGCCCGGCGAAAAGGCTTCGAGACAGATGCCCATCTGCTCGACGAGATGCGGCGGCGTGACGAGGAAGCCGAGCCGCAATGACGGGAACAGCGTCTTCGAGAAGGTCCCGACATAGATGACGCGGCCGCTGCGATCGATGCTGGTCAGCGTCGCCATCGGCGCGCCCTGGAAGCAGAACTCGCCGTCCCAGTCGTCCTCAATGATCCAGGCGCCGCGGGCCTCGGCCGCCTCCAGCAGGGCGAGCCGCCGCTCCAGGCTCATCTTGGCGCCGAGCGGCTGCTGATGTGCCGGCGTCACGAAGGCGAGCCGGAATTCCGGCGCGCGGCGTAGCCCCTCGTCGACGACGAGCCCGGCCTCGTCGACCGGGACGGGCACGATCTCGACACCGGACTGGATCATGCTGTTGCGGGCGCCGATCGCGCCGGGGTCCTCGAACCAGACCTTGTCGCCGGGGTCGAGCAGCGTCGCGGCGATCAGTTGGAAGGCCTGCTGCGCGCCGGCCACCACGAAGACCTGCTGCCATTCGCAGGCGATGCCGCGATTGAGCCTGAGATGCGCGGCGATGGCCTGGCGCAGGGCCCGCTCGCCATGCGGATCGGGATAGCCGAGCACCTGATGGCGCGGCTTGCGCCAGTGCTTGCCTGAGAGCCTCGCCCATTGCGCCATGGGGAAGGCGTCGAAGGCCGGCATCGCCGTGGTGAAGGCACGGGGCTGGTGCGGCAGGCGCGTGCCGAACAGTTTTGACGCCGTGTTCATGGCCTGCGCCAGCTTGACCCGCGCCGTCGGCGCGGCGGTGGCCGCGGCGGCCGGGGCGGGGCGCTCGTTTGCCAGCGCCTGGCTGACATAGGTTCCGGAGCCGACGCGGGTCTCGATCAGCCCTTCCGCCGCAAGCCGCTCGAAGCTTTCGACGATGGTGGTGCGGGCGACCTTGAATTCCTGCGCCAGCGTCCGCGTTGCCGGCAGGCGCTCGCCGACCTTGAGCGTGCCGCCGAGGATCAGTTCGCGCAGGCCGGCGCAGATCTGGACGCTGAGCCCATGCTCGCCCTCTCGGTCCAGCACGATCGACTGGAGCAGGGCGCCTTCCTCGCGTTTGACCATGATGCCTTGAAGGGGAGTGGACTGTCGATTTGGCGAGAATGGACCTTGGGATCAGGCCAATTCAAGCCCCTTCTTGCGCCGAAGCTGCCTGCGGTCCCGCCGGGCGGCGCTCCCGGAACGGATAGCGGCAGCGATGAAGATCACCCGGCTCGAAAGCTTCTCGACCCAGGACGTCGGCTTCGTCCGCGCGACATGCGAGGATGGCAGCCAGGGCTGGGGCCAGTTCTCGCCTTATAATGCCGACATCACCGCGACGGTCTTCCACCGGCAGGTCGCGCGCTGGGCGGTTTGCGCGGATGGCTTCGACATCGACGAATTGATCGCGACGATCGGCGAGCGCGAGCACAAGTTCCCCGGCTCCTATCTCTGCCGCGCCATGACCGGGCTCGATACGGCCCTGTGGGACCTGCGCGGCCGGATCGAGCGGAAAAGCGTCTGCGAACTGCTCGGCGGCACGCCGCGTCCCTTCCCGGTCTACGCCTCCAGCATGAAGCGCGGCGAGATCACGCCTGAAGCAGAGGCCGAGCGCTTCCTGCGCCTGCGCGATGCCCATGGCTACCGCGCGTTCAAGTTCCGGGTCGGGCGTGAATGCGGCCGCGACATCGACGAGTGGCCGGGCCGGACGGAGGCGATCGTGCCGCAGATCAGGCGCGCGCTCGGCGCTGATGCGACGCTGCTCGTCGACGGCAACAGCGCCTATTCGCCGGCCAAGGCCATCGCAGTCGGCAAGATGTTGCAGGACCACGGCATCGTCCATTTCGAGGAGCCCTGTCCCTATTGGGAGCATGCCTGGACGCGTGAGGTCCGTGACGCCCTCGATCTCGACGTCACCGGTGGCGAGCAGGACTGCGACCTCGCCGTCTGGCG
>JAEXUU010000695.1 GCA_023452965.1 Pseudomonadota bacterium
GCAAATTGCGCATCACCGGCGGCGAGCCGCTGGTGCGGCGCGACATCATGAACCTGTTCCGCTCGCTCTCGCGCCACCTGACCTCCGGCGCGCTCGACGAGCTGACGCTGACCACCAACGGCTCGCAGCTTTCCCGCTATGCGCAGGAGCTGGCGGATTGCGGGGTGCGGCGGGTCAACGTCTCGCTCGATACGCTCGATCCGGAGAAATTCCGCAAGATCACGCGCTGGGGTGACCTTTCGAAGGTTCTGGCCGGCATCGAGGCAGCACGGACGGCGGGTCTGCGCGTCAAGATCAACGCGGTTGCGCTCAAGGGCGTCAACGAGGACGAGATCGAGGGGCTGATGCAATGGGCCCACGGGCTCGGCATGGACCTGACCCTGATCGAGGTGATGCCGCTCGGCGAGATCGAGCCGGCGCGGCTCGACCAGTTCCTGCCGCTCTCAGTGGTGCGCGCACGGCTGATGGACCGCTACACGCTTGTCGACGATCCCTACCGGACCGGCGGGCCGGCCCGCTACGTCAAGGTCGCAGAGACCGGCGGGCTCGTCGGCTTCATCACGCCGATGACCCATAATTTCTGCGAGAGCTGCAACCGCGTGCGCCTGACCTGCACCGGCACGCTCTACATGTGCCTGGGACAGGAGGATGCCGCGGATCTGCGCGCACCGATCCGCGCCTCCGCCGACGACGCCCTGCTCTACCGGGCGATGGAAGAGGCGATTTCGCGCAAGCCCAAGGGTCACGACTTCGTCATCGACCGCCGCCGCCCGCGCGCCGCGGTGGGCCGGCATATGAGCGTGACCGGGGGTTGAGGGCCGGCTTGGGCATTCCCTGAGCCCTCACCTCACCCTGAGAATCTGGCTCACAACTCCAGCCTCGTCCTGAGGAGGCCCGAAGGGCCGTCTCGAAGGGCGCTCCAGCTGGCTCCAGAACCTCCTGAGGCATCCTTCGAGACGCGCCTGCGGCGCTCCTCAGGATGAGGGCTGAGCTTCCAAACAGGCACTCAGCGAGCCCGCAATGCGCGCACGATGTTCGCAGCCCGCCGGAGAGCGGTCACGGCACCGCCGACCGCGATCAGCCAGAGCGCGATGACCAGCACCTCGTTCTGGCCGCGCCAGAGCGGCTCGAGCAGCGACAGCAGCGCTGCAGCCGTGATCGTCGCCATGCGGTGCTGCTTGGCCATCGGGCCGGAGAAATCGGCCGGCAGCCCGCAATTGCGACCGAGTTCGCGGGTATAGGCGGTCAGCACGGCAAAAGCGGCGGCCGCCCAGCCCAGGGCCGGGACTCCGATCCCGTAGCCGACGCCGGCGAGGATCAGGATATCGGCGACCCGATCCGGAAACTCGTTCCAGAACGGGCCGTCGGCCTCCTGTTTGCCGCCCTCGATCGCGACCATGCCGTCGAAGAGATTGCAGAGCAGACGGAACTGGCAGAACAGGGCAGCGACCAGCAGCAGCACGATGCGTGGCCCGGAGGCTGCGGAACCCGCGAGCCAGAAGGCCGCGCCGGCGACCGCCGCCATCGCCATGCTCGCCATCGAGATCTGGTTCGGCGTGATGCCGCTGGCGCTCAGCCGGCGCGCTATCCCCCGGGCCCAACCGGTGTCGCGGCTCGCGAGCGGGCGTCGATCGTCACTCTGCGCCATGGTTCATGGCCTTCCTGCTCCGCCACAGCGAGAAATTGTAGAGCGCCGCATAGCTGGTCGCGACGGTGAGCGGCACGGCGATCGTCCTCGCGATCTCGGGCGTGCCGCCGATCGTGTGAATAAGGGTCAACAGGCTCGCGGAGACGACCCCCGCGATCAGCGGCGGAGCCAGAAGCGCGGTCAATCCGGAGAAGCGGCTGGCGAGATACTCGATGCCGCGCTTCAGCAGCAGCGTGATGAGCGCCGACAGCGTGCCCTGGATGAGCCCGGCGAGCAGCGGTGCTGGCATCGGGTGGGCGCGATTGGCGAAAACCGCCCAGCTGCCCATGGCGAGGAAGGCGAAACCGACATGGACGATGCTGCTTTTCATCAGGCGTGCGAGCGGCGGGCTCATGTCGCAGACCAGCCATAGCGGACGAGATGGAAGAAGATCGGGGCGGAGAATACCACCGAGTCGAGCCGGTCGAGGAAGCCGCCATGGCCGGCGATCAGGTGGCCCCAGTCCTTGATGCCGCGATCGCGCTTGATCGCCGACATGACGAGGCCGCCGAAGAAGCCCATCAGCACGATGACCAGCGCCAGGAAAGCCGCCTGCAGCGGCGTGAACGGCGTCATCCAGGACAGGGCCGCCCCGACCGCCGTCGCGCTGAGCGCGCCGCCGACGAAACCCTCGACCGTCTTCGATGGCGACAGCCTCGGCGCGATCTTGGTGCGGCCGAGCAGCTTGCCCCAGACGTACTGCAGCACGTCGCTGATCTGCACGACGATGACGAGGAAGGCGATCAGCAGGACGTTGCGGCCCTGAAAACCGGGGATGTCGAGGCTGAGCAGCGCCGGCACATGCGAGATGCAGAAGACGCAGATCATCAGCGCCCACTGCACCTCGGCGATGCGCACGAGAAAATGCTCGGTGTCGCCGCGCAGCGAGGCGATGATCGGCATCAGCAGGAAGGCGTAGACGGGGATGAAGATCGAATAGAGGCCGTACCAGTCGATCCAGATCAGGTAATACTGCACCGGCAGCACGACGAAGAAACCGGCCGCGAGCGCCCAATGGTCGGCGCGACGGGTGTCGGTCAGCGTGATGAATTCGCGCAAGGCCGCGAAGGAGCAGAAGCCGAAGAGCAGCGTCACGCCGGTCTTGCCGCCGATCAGCGCCAGCCCCATCAGCACGATCATGATCCACCAGGCGCGGATGCGGTCGTTCAGGTTCTCGACCACGGCATTCGAACCGTCGGGCGACTGCCGACGCTGCAGCACGTAGCCGATCGCGGATGCCACGATCAGGACGCCGAGCAGGCCGGCCAGCACGGCAAGAAGATCAGGATGCGGCATCGTCATGGCGCGCTCGCCTTCGGTGACAGAGCGAGCAGCGCCGCTTCAGCCCGCGTCAGGAAATCTTGCTTCGTTTCGGCCTCGGCAAGAGTAAGCGCCGCGCCGAAGCTGACGGTGCAGACCAGTGGGACCGGCACGAACTCACCCTTCGGCATGACGCGGTTGAGATTGTCGATCCAGACCGGAACGAGCGCCGCGTTCGGCCGGGCTTGCGCCAGATGGAACAGCCCGCTCTTGAACGGCAGCAGCGGCGCATCCGTGGTGTTGCGCGTCCCCTCCGGGAAGACGATGAGAGAGGCGCCGGCATCGAGCGCGTCCGTCATCTGGACGATCGGGGCGCTCGTTCGGGTCGCGGGGTCGCGGGCGATCAGGACGGCGTTGAAGACGTCGCGGCCGATGAAGCGGCGCAGGCCGCTTTGCAGCCAGTAATCGCTGCCGGCGACGGGGCGCGTCGCGAAGCGCATGCGGCGCGGCAGCACCGTCCAGATCAGGACGAAATCACCGTGACTGGCATGATTGGCGAAGTAGATGCGCTGTTCGTCCACGGGCTCGACGCCTGCCC
>JAEXUU010000779.1 GCA_023452965.1 Pseudomonadota bacterium
CCCCCAAGCCGACCGTGCTTTCCTCGCTCGCAGACCGCCTCGCCAAGGGCGAGACGCTGCTTTCCGCCTGGTGCGGCCTCCCGGATCCGAGCGTTTCCGCGATCCTGGCGCAGGAAGGCTTCGATGCGGTCACGCTCGACATGCAGCATGGCCCGATCACGCTCGGCGAGGTGATCCGGGCGATCCCGCTGATCAACGCCGCCGGCAAGCCGGCCCTGGCCCGCATCGCGGTCGGCGAGTTCCAGAACGTCTCGAAGCTGTTCGATTCCGGCGCTTCCGGCGTGATCGCGCCGATGATCAATACGATCGAGGATGCCCGCCGCCTCGCGGCCTACGCCAAGTACCCGCCGCATGGCGAGCGCAGCTGGGGCAGCTATGGCGGCCTCGGCGCCTCAGGCCTCGACCAGAACGGCTATCTCAGGCAGGCCAACGACTTCTCGCTGACCTTCGCGATGATCGAGACCCGCGAGGCGATGGCGATCGTCGACGACATCCTCGCCCTCGACGGGATCGACGCGCTCTTCGTCGGCCCGTCCGACCTGTCGATCGCGCTCTCCGGCGGCGCTTCCGTCAACGCGTCCGCCAAGGAGGTCGACGACGCCGTGCGTCATATCGTGGCCCGGGCCAATGCGGTGAACAAGCCGGTCGCCTTCTATGCGGCGAGCGCCGAGCGCGCCAAGCAGGGCGTCGAAATGGGCGCGCGGCTGGTCACGGTAATGAGCGATACTGGCCTGCTGCGCGCGGCGAGCCAGGCGGCGCTCAAGGTCATCAAGGGCTGAGGCCCGACTTCTCCCGCGATTCTTCGAGTCGCGGGAGTGCTTGGCTTTCTGCTTCTCGCATTTTCTTCACGCGAACCGCCGCCTGCTTCACTCGAAAATGCTCTAGGCGTTGACGCCCTCGCGCGCCTTGAGCGCGGCATAATAGGCCCAGAGCAAGCGGGCCGCGACGCCGCGCCAGGGCCGCCAGGCTTCAGCGAGGGCGAGCAGTTCGGCCGGCTTCGGCCGGGCCGCCAGCCCGAAAGCGAGCTTCGCTGCCTCCTGCACGGCAAGATCGCCGGCGGCGAAGCCGTCGCGGTGGCCGAGGCAGAACAGCAGATAGACATCGGCCGTCCATGGCCCGATGCCCGAGACGGCGGTCATGTGCTCGTGCACGAATTCGGGCGTCGCCGTTTCCAGCCCGGCGAGGTCGAGGCGACCTTCGGCGATCGCGGCGGCGACCGCCCGCAGGGTCTTCTGCTTCGGCCGCGACAGGCCGGACAGCCGCATCTCCTCATCGCTTGCCACCAGCACCCGTTCAGGCGTCAGCGGGAGGAGCACGCCCTCCATCCGTGTCCAGACGGCACGGGCGCTGGCGACCGAAAGCTGCTGCGAGACAATGATCGAGGCGAGGCTGGAAAAGCCGCTGTCGCGGCGGCGCAGCGGCGGGATGCCGGTGCGCGCAATGATCGGCTCCCAGGCGGGGTCGAGGGCAGTGAGGGCGGCCATGCCCTCTTCGAGATCGGCGTCGCAGGTGATTCTCGGCATGGCGGGCAATCTATGGTGCAGGTTTGCGCCGATCCTGTCAGGAGGACGCGGGCTTGGCGACGCTCGGCTCCGACCATAGACAGGAGGCGATGGCGAAGTCCCCACCCGTTTTCCGTTTCGCACCGAGCCCGAACGGGCGGCTGCATCTCGGCCACGCGCTCTCGGCGCTGACCAATGCCCGCCTGGCCGCCGCGTTCGGCGGGCGGCTGTTGCTGCGGATCGAGGATATCGACCTCACGCGCTGCCGGCCGGAATTCGAGCAGGGAATCCATGACGATCTTGCCTGGCTCGGCCTGCATTTCGACGGCATAGCCCGCCGCCAATCCGAGCACTTTGACGATTATCGCCGGGCGTTGGACCGGCTCGATGCGATGGGGCTGGTCTATCCCTGCTTCTGTTCGCGGCAGGATGTGAAGAGCGCTGTTCGACGGCGCGAAGCCGAAACCGGCGAGCCCTGGCCGCGCGATCCCGATGGCGCGCCGCTCTATCCCGGAAGCTGTCGCGGCCTCTCCGAAGAGGAGCGGCACCGGCGGGTGGCGGCGGGCGAGCCGCATCTGCTGCGCCTCGCCATGGATCGCGCGCTCGCATGTGCGGGCGCGGATCTGTCCTATGCCGTCTTCGATGCCGAGGGTGGGGAACGCCGCGTCGCCGTGGATCCGATGCGCTGGGGCGATGTCGTGCTCGCTCGCAAGGATACGCCGACGAGCTATCACCTCTCCGTCGTCGTCGACGATGCGCTGCAGGGCATAAGCCATGTCGTGCGCGGCCGCGATCTCGAGGCGGCGACCGCTATCCATCTCGTGCTGCAGCGCCTGCTCGGCTTGGCCGTGCCGCTCTATCACTTCCACCGGCTTCTGGCCGATGAGACCGGTCAGAAGCTGGCCAAGAGCCGGCAGTCGCCGGGGCTCGCCGATCTGCGGGCCCGAGGGGTGACGCCGGCCGCGATCCGTCGGCAGCTCGGTTTCACGTGAATCGCCGACCGGCCGAGATCATTCGAGCGTTCGCCTCAGGC
>JAEXUU010000799.1 GCA_023452965.1 Pseudomonadota bacterium
CCTGATGGTCGAGCACAACCTCTCGGTCGTCGCCTCGCTCTCGGACCGCATCACCGTGCTGGCGCGCGGCCAGGTCCTGGCCGAGGGCGACTACGCCACGGTCTCGAAGGACCCGCGCGTGATCGAGGCCTATATCGGCTCGGGAGTCGGCCATGCTCACTGAGACCGCCGCAGCCAAGACAGGCACCTCCGCTGCCGCCGGCACCGCGCCGCTGCTCGCGGTGCGCGGGCTCGAGGCCTGGTATGGCGAGAGCCATGTCCTGCACGGCATCGATTTCGAGGTCGCGCCGGGCGAGGTCGTGACGCTGCTCGGCCGCAACGGCGCCGGCAAGACGACGACGCTGAAGTCGATCATGGGCGTCATCGGCAAGCGCAAGGGCTCGGTGGTCTTCGAGGCGAGAAAACCATCTCGATGCCGTCGCGCGCCATCGCCCGGCTCGGCATCGGTTTCGTGCCGGAGGAGCGTGGCATCTATGCCTCGCTCAATGTCGAAGAGAATCTGATGCTGCCGCCGCAGGTGAAGCCGGGCGGGCTCTCGCTGGACGAGATTCTCACGCTGTTTCCCAACCTGAAGGAGCGGCTGAAGAGCCAGGGCACCAAGCTGTCGGGTGGCGAGCAGCAGATGCTGGCGATCGGCCGCATCCTGCGCACCGGCGCGCGCTTCCTGCTGCTCGACGAGCCGACCGAGGGGCTGGCGCCCGTCATCATCGACCAGATCGGCGCCACCGTCCGCAAGCTCAAGCAGGACGGCTTCACCATCATCCTGGTCGAGCAGAACTTCCGCTTCGCCCAGACCGTCGCCGACCGGCACTACATCGTCGACCAGGGCAAAGTGATCGACATGATCCCCAATGCCGAGCTCGCCGCCAATATCGACAAGCTTCACAGCTATCTGGGAGTTTGAGACATGTTTGAACTTCTCGGCGTTCCGCCTCAGGCCCTTTTCGGGCAGGTGCTTCTGGGTCTGATCAATGGTTCGTTCTACGCGATCCTGTCGCTGGGGCTGGCCGTGATTTTCGGCCTGCTCAACATCATCAACTTCGCCCATGGGGCGCAGTACATGATGGGGGCGTTCGTCGCCTGGATGTGCCTGAACTATCTCGGCATCAACTATTGGGCGGCGCTGCTGCTGGCGCCGATCGTCGTCGGCGCCGTCGGCGTGGTGATCGAGCGGGTACTGATCGCGCGCATCGCCCATGTCGACCATCTCTACGGGCTGCTTTTGACCTTCGGTCTGGCGCTGATCATCCAGGGCCTGTTCCGCAACCAGTACGGCTCCTCGGGGCTGCCCTACCAGATCCCGGCCGAGCTGCGCGGCGGCCATAATCTCGGGTTCATGTTCCTGCCGACCTATCGCGGCTGGGTCGTGGTCGCCTCGCTGGTGATCTGCCTGGCCACCTGGTTCATGATCGAGAAGACCAAGCTCGGCGCCTATCTGCGTGCCGCGACCGAAAATCCGACCCTGACCCAGGCTTTTGGCGTCAACGTGCCGCTGCTGGTGACGCTCACCTATGGCTTCGGCGTGGCGCTGGCCGCTTTCGCCGGCGTGCTCGCCGCGCCGATCTACTCGGTCAACCCCAATATGGGCGCCGATTTGATCATCGTCGTCTTTGCCGTGGTGGTGATCGGCGGCATGGGCTCGATCATGGGCGCGATCGTCCCCGGCTTTTCGCTCGGACTGATCGAGGGCCTGACGAAGGTGTTCTATCCGGAAGCCTCGGCGACCGTGATCTTCATCATCATGGTGCTGGTGCTGCTGGTGAAGCCGGCCGGCCTGTTCGGGCGCGCCGCCTGATGCGCGCGCCTCTCGTCCTCACGGCCTCGCTGCCGCTTCGTTTCGAAGGAGCCGCTCATGGCTGACGTCCTCCCCGCCGACGGCTCCGTGACGCACGCCGCAGCCGAGCGCGACACGGCGAGCCTGCACCGCAACGTCATGATCGGCATCGCGATCGCGCTGGTGATCGCGCCCTTCGTGGCCTATCCGGTCTTCGTCATGAAGGTGCTGTGCTTTGCGCTGTTCGCGCTCGCCTTCAACCTCCTGCTCGGCTATGGCGGCCTGCTCTCCTTCGGCCATGCCGCCTATTTCGGCATGGCGAGCTATGTCTGCGCCTATGCCGCCAAGCATTGGGGTCTCAACCCGGAATTCGCGATCCTGGCCGGCACCGGCGTCGCCGCGATCCTCGGCCTGGTCTTCGGCTCGCTCGCCATCCGCCGCCAGGGCATCTATTTCGCGATGATCACCCTGGCGCTGGCCCAGATGGTGTTCTTCTTCTCGCTGCAGACGCCGCGCTTCACCGGCGGCGAGGACGGCATCCAGGCCGTGCCACGCGGCAAGCTCTTCGGCATGATCAACCTCGCCGACGACCGCACCCTGTATTGGGTCGTGGCGCTGATCTTCATGGCCGGGCTGCTCGCCTTCTACCGCATCATCCACTCGCCCTTCGGACAGGTCTGCAAGGCGATCCGGGACAACGAGCCGCGCGCCATCTCGCTCGGCTATCGCGCCAACCAGTACAAGCTCGCCGTCTTCGTGCTCTCGGCCATGCTGGCCGGGCTCGCCGGCTCGACCAAGGCGATCGTCTTCCAGCTGGCCTCGCTGACCGACGTGCACTGGTCGATGTCGGGCGAGGTCGTGCTGATGACGCTGGTCGGCGGGCTCGGGACCATCTTCGGGCCGATCGTCGGCGCCCTCGTCATCGTCTCGATGCAGAACTTCCTGGCCACGCTCGGCGCCTGGGTCACGGTCATCCAGGGCGTGATCTTCGTGCTCTGCGTGCTGCTCTTCCGCGAGGGCATCCTCGGCGTCATCGCCAAATGGATCAAGAAGCCGCTCTGAGCATAGGCTTCAGCGCTCCAGCAGGAACTCTGCCAGCGCCGCCCGATCAGCCTCGCCAAGGCCGACGGGCGGGCTCATCCAGCCGCCCGGCACGACCGAATCGGGATCGCGGAGATAGGCCTTGAGGCGCTCCGCATCCCAGCGCAGGCCCTTCTCGCGCATCGCAGTGAAGGCCGGCGAATAATCGAAGCCGGCGGCCGCCCCGAAAAGCCGACCAGCGAGCCCGTCAAGGGTCGGGCCCGCCATCGCGACTCTGCCCGGCTCGAGCGCATGGCAGGAGCGGCAGCCCTGGAACAGAAGCTCGCCGCGCTTTAGCTCATCGGCCGAGGCGCCCGTGCCGCCGGCCAGCGCCAATGCAGTCAGCACGGCGAGGCCCAGCCTCACGCGGGCTTCACGGTCTGGATCCGGACCAGCCGGTTGGTGCCGCTCTCCCCGCCCCAGGCCTCGCCGGAGCGCCCGTCCATCTGTCGGACATTGGCGCCTGCCCGGTCGCTCGGGAAGCTGTGGAAGCCCTCGGTCAGCGGGTCGAAGCGGAGGATCGCGTTGGCGGCGAAATCGGTGAGCCAGACCTTGTCGGCATCGTCGACATAGACCGAATAGGTCCGCGGCTTGTCGCCCGGCAGCTTCCAGCCCTTCCAGCTGCCGCTCTCGGTGTCGTAGGACGAGACCTGACCTGAATTCCATTCGCTGACCCAGATCCGGTTCTTCGAATCCGACCAGACCCGGCGCGCGCCCTGCCCCTCCGTCGGCGGATCGACCACGGTGAAGGCTGCGGTCTCGGTATCGACCCGCGCAATGTAGTTTCCGGCGAGCGAGGCGAACCAGATTTCGCCCGAGGGAGTGCGGGTCATGCCATAGGGACCGGCGCCGCGCGGGGCGTCGAACACCTCCATCTTGCCGGAATTGGGATCGAGCCGGCCGATGATGCCGTTCTGGCCGCTAAACCAGAGAATGCCCTTCTTGTCGAAGACCGGGGTGTTGAGATTGGCGCGCTCGCGGCCCGCCGGCAGCGGAAAGAGCCGGACCTCGTGGCTCTTGTCGTCGACCCGGGCGATGGCGTTCTGGCCGCCCTCGGTGACCCAGGCGGCGCCGTCGGGGCCGCGCACCACGCCATGCGGCGCCGCGCCCTCGCCGAGCGAGATCACCTTGATCTGGCTGGTGCGCGGATCGAAGCGCCCGAGCGTGCCGTTGCGCTGGCCGCAAACCCAGAGCGTACCGTCGCCGGCATCGGTGACGTCGCGCGAGCCCTTGATCCCGGGCACGTCGAAATAGGTGACGATGAAGGGGCTGCCGGGCCGCGGCTGCTCGGTCGCCTGCGCGCGCAGGATCAGGCCGGGAGCAGCAAGGCCGGCTAGACCGACTTTCAGGAACGAACGGCGCAGCATCGGCTTCTCCTTTCGCTGTCGGCAGGCTGGATCATCCAGCCATCGGCCCTTGGCCTAAACCGACAACTTGGTGAAACTTGGCTCGCTGCGCCGCGGTTCCCTTAGAAGTGAGAGACGGATTCACCGATCAGATCGATTCAATCCGATCGGATCCGGCTCTATAGCTGCCGCTGGACCGAAGCCGGCAAGGTCGAGACCCGCGCCATCTCGCCGCCGAGGAATTCCTCGGGGGCCGCGAGATAGTCGCAGGCCATCGCCATGGCATCGACGCCCCAGAAGATCTCGCCGTCGATCAGCAGGCTCGGCACGCCAAAAATCCCCGCCGCGACAGCCTCCTCCGTGTTCTGGCGCAGGCTGTCCTTGACGTTCTGATAGCCGATCGCCTGGACGGCGTCGGGCTGGCCGCCGGCGATCGCCACCAGTCCGAGCACTTGCGGGTCATTGGCGTCGCGCCCCTCGGCCCAGACCAGGCGGAAGGCTTCCGCCACCGCGTGCTCGTCGCCTTCCAGCGCCGTCAGCAGGCGCAGCATCGCCAGCGGGTTGAACGGGTGGCTCGGCGGAAAGCGGAAGGGGACGCCCATGGCTTCGGCGAGATGCGTGGCGAGACGATAGGTGTGGACGCGCTTGGGCGCGATCTCGGCCGGGCCGAGCTGCCCCCAGGCCTTGAGCACTGCGCCGAAGACGATCGGCTTCAGCTCGACCGGCCGATAGGCGCGGATGTCGTCGAGCTTCGTCAGCGCGAGATGCGCGAAGGGCGAGATGATGTCGAAATACCAGATGGCGGGCTTGGTCACGGGGCTCACTTGATCAGCTTGCTGGCGGCACGGAACTGCGGATGCTCGGCGGTGCGCAGCCATTCGAACACCACCATCTCGGTGGTGACGATCTCGGCGCCATGGCGCTCCAGGCGGCGCAGCGCCACCTCCTTGCTCTCGGGCGCGCGCGAGCCGACGGCATCCTGGACCACGAAGACGCGGCGCTTGCGGGCCAGCAATGAAAGCACGGTCTGGCCGAAGCAGACATGCGCCTCGCAGCCGCAGAGGATCAGCTCCTCGTCATCGGCCAGCGCCGCGAGAAAAGCCGGCTCGCCGCAGGAATCGAAGCTCATCTTGGCGATCACGGGACCGGCACCGGCGAGCTCGGCAACGGTCGTTCCCAGCCCCGCCGGATTCTCCTCGGTCATCAGCACGGGCACGCCGAGCAGCAAGGCGGCATCGACCAGCCGGCGGGCATTGGCGACGAGCCGAGGCCCGTCATGGATCGCCGGCATCAGCCGCGCCTGGAAATCGATGATGACGAGGCGCGAGCGACCGGCATCCATCAGGCTCATCGACGTCATACCCCGCGCTGGAGCCTTTCCAGCTCCGTTTCGACATGGCGCTCCATCAGCATACGCGGCGGCGTCCCGAACATCCGGATGCGCCGCGTATGCGCCAGCAGGAGCACGCCGGAAGCATGGGCGAAGGCATCGGCCATGATCAAGTCTGCGAGCTCGGCATTCGCGCCGAGCTCGCGCGCCGCGACGCGAATCGGCGACAGGCTCGCTTCCAGCGCCTCGTTCAGCGCCCGGTCACGCTCGCGGCCGAGGCCGTGCGGACGCATGCCGCCGCGAAACAGGTAGAAGCCGAGATCGAGATCGCGCGGATTGGCGGCGTAGAAGTCGAAGAAGCCGAGCGCAGCCGCGCGAAAGCGCTGCGGCGGCGTCTCCGCGCCCGCGACCGCGGCGTCGACGAAGGCGCTCAAAGCCGCAAGCGACTGGCCGAGCACCTCGGCATAGAGCGCCTCCTTTGAGTCGAAATGGAAATAGAGCGCCGCCGGGGTGTAGCCGGCTTCGGCCGCGATCGCCCGCAAGGAAGCCCCGTCGAGCCCGTCGCGCTCGAAGATCGCCCGCGCCGCGGTCAGGATCAGGCCGCGCTTGAGATCGGTCGCGGCATAACGGCCGCGCTTTCGTCCGGTCGCCTCGCCCCCCACGCTGGAACTCCCTTCCAAAAGACCGCCTGCAAATGACCGCTTGACGAAAATCTAACACCATTCGATTTTGTCGACAACAACCCGTTGGAGGACGACGCCATGTTGATGGATGCCGCCGGCTACCGCGAATCGCTGCGCGCCTATCACCCCAGGGTCTTCGTCAACGGACAGCGCGTCGAGAGCGTCGCCGGCGAGCCCTTGCTGGCGCCGGGTATCAACGCCGTCGGCATCACCTACGATCTTGCCCATGACGAAGCCCACCGGCCGATCATGACCGCGGTGCAGGCGAGCTCGGGCAAGACCGTCAACCGCATGCTGCATGTCGACGGCTCGTCCAGCGATCTGCTCGCCAAGCTCGAGGCTGTCAGGCTGGTCTGCAAGATCTCCGGCTGCGCCCAGCGTTATCTGACGCATGACGCCTTCGGCGGCATCCTGCAGGCGACGGCGCGGGCCGACGCGAACCACGGCACCGATTACGGCCAGCGCTTCCTCGCCTATCTGCACGATGCGCAGGATCGCGACCTGACGATCGGCGTCGCGATGACCGATGCCAAGGGCGACCGCTCGAAGCGCCCCGGAGCGCAAGCGAACCGCGATGCCTATGTCCACATCAAGGAACGACGTCAGGACGGCATCGTCATCCGCGGCACCAAGGCGATCGTCACCGGCGCGCCCTATATGCACGAATTCCTAGTGATGCCCTGCCGGACCCATGCGCCGGGCGACGAGGATTTCGCGCTCTGCTGCGCCGTGCCCTGCGATGCGGACGGGGTGACCATCGTCGCCCGCCCGGCAGGCAGGCCGGGCGATCCGGCGGCGAAGTTCTCGGCGAAGTACGGACAGTCGACCGGGGCGGTGATGTTCGACGACGTCTTCGTGCCGTGGGACCGGGTGTTCATGGCCGGCGAGATCGAGGAAGCAGGCTACCTCACCACCAGCTATGCCAGCCATCATCGCCATAGCTGCATCGGGGCGCGGGCCGGCTTCGGCGACCTGCTGATCGGAGCGGGGGCGCTGATGATCGAGGCCAACGGGCTCGACGCCGACCGCCATTCCCACATCCGTGAGCAGATGGTCGAACTGATCACCATCACCGAGAGCTTTTTCGCCTGCGGCGTTGCGGCCTCGGTCTACTGCCAGAAGGACGCGTCCGGCGTCGCAATGCCGGACGCGGTGTTCTCGAACATCGGCAAGCTGCTGCTCGCAACCAAGATCTATGACATGCACCGCATCGCCCATTACGTCTCGGGCGGACTGATCGTCGCCCTGCCAGGGCCGGACGAGGACCACAACCCGGAGACCGCCGGCTCGCTCGCCGCCGTGCTGACTGGGCGCCCCGACGTGCCCTATGAAC
>JAEXUU010000031.1 GCA_023452965.1 Pseudomonadota bacterium
GGCGGGTTCCGGCCGGATCGGCCATCTCGACCTGTGGGCCCGGCCGGTCTGACTCTGCCGGGTCGCGGCCACCACACGATTGCCATTTCATGCAAATTCCGCCATCCCGCTGCCGACCATGACCTCCCTGCCTCTGACCATCCGCCAGGAACTGCCGGGCGACGCCGCGGCGATCGAGCGCCTGCACGAGCGCGCCTTCGGGCCGGGGCGCTTCGCCCGCACCGCTTCGCGCCTGCGCGAGGGCCGGCCGCACGAGCCGACGCTCTCCTTCGCCAGCCATGTCGGCACCTTCCTGGTCGGCTCGGTCCGGGTGACGCCGATTCTCGCTGGCGGTGGTCCCGGGCTGATGCTCGGGCCCCTGACGGTCGATCCGGCCTTCGAGGGCAGGGGAATCGGCGCTGCGCTGATGAACGCGGCGATCGAGGCGGCGCGCGGCCAGGGCCATGAGCTGATCCTGCTGGTCGGCGACGCGCCCTATTACGCCCGCTTCGGCTTCAAGCCGGTGAAGCCCGGCCAGCTCGTCCTGCCCGGACCGGCCGATCCCGGCCGCTTTCTGGCGCTCGAACTCGCCGAGGGCGTGCTGGCCAGGCGCAGCGGCGCGGTGGCGGCGCTGCGGTAGAATCGGGCTCTCTGTCGCCATCCGGGTTCGTGCCTGCGGCATGCCCCGGAATGACGGCGCGGGTCAGCTTTCCTTGCGGAATCTGCGGCCGCTCTCGCCGATCCAGCCGGCGACCAGTGCGCCGAACAGCAGGGCAAGCCCGATCAACCCGATGACCAACGGCGAGAGCTGCACGCCGCGGACGATGCCGGAATCGCTGATGCGCAGGCCGATCCAGTCGGCGCCGGCGAATTGCCGGCCCGAGCGCACCGGCACGATGCGCGGCACGCTGACGCCGGACCCGTTCTCCTGGCCGATGCGGCGCGAGGAGCCGCCGGTCGCTTCCGCCAGCGCCTGCAACTGGGTGGGGTCGCTGACCACTTCCATCAGCTCACGCGGGTTCTCCGGGCCGACGCTGGCGAAGGCGGTGAGATTCTCGGTGGTGACCTTGTGCAGACCGAACTCGGTGGTCGCGGTGCGGGCGGTGAACAGGCCGGGGCGGCCGGGCTCGAAGGGCACGGTGCGCGTCGAGCCGTCGGGCGCGGTGATCGTCGCCGGTGCCGGCGCATCGCCCAGCGTCTGGCGCTCGATCTCGAGATTGCGGCCGCGGGCGACAGCGCGCAGCGCCTCCTCCTCCAGATCGGGCTCCTTCATCAGCCAGTGGCCGAGACGGCGCAACAGATCGAGATGCGGCCCGCCATCGCGGAAGCCGCGGGCCCAGAGCCAGGCATGGTCGGAGAGGAAGAGGGCGACGCGGCCCTTCTGCTCGCGTGCCAGCATCAAAAGCGGGCGCTCGCCCGGACCGGTCATCACGGCCGAGCCGGTACGGGCGCGGGCGCCGACCATGCGCAGCCATTCGCCCCAGCGCGGCGGCTCGACCTCGGCGCCCGGCAGGTCGCGGGTGACCGGGTGGCGGCGGCCGGGCTCGCTGACGCGGGCGCGGTAGGCCTCGTCGATGACGCTGCCATCGGGCTGCGCCGGCAGAATCTGGCCGAGCGGCGTGCGTGCCAGCGATTGCGAGCCGGAATATTCCGGGCCGGCGGCGACGAGCAGGGCGCCGCCCTCGCGGACATAGCGGACGATGTTGTCGAAGTAGAGCAGTGGCAGGATCGACTGGTTGGCGTAGCGGTCGAAGATGATCAGGTCGAAATCCTTGATCTTGACCTGGAAGAGCTCGCGCGTCGGGAAGGCGATCAGCGAGAGCTCGTTGATCGGCGTGCCGTCCTGCTTCTCCGGCGGGCGCAGGATGGTGAAGTGGACGAGGTCGACATTGGCGTCGGCCTTGAGCAGATTGCGCCAGGTGCGCTCGCCCGGATGCGGCTCGCCGGAGACCAGAAGCACGCGCAGCTTGTCCCTGACGCCTTCGATGGTGATGACGGCGCGGTTGTTAGCGAGCGTCAGCTCGTTGTCGAGCGGCGCGGCCTCGATCTCGACGACGTTCGGCCCACCGCGGTCGATCCTGACCGGCACCTGCACCGTCTGCCCGGCGATGACCTCGCGGCGCGCGATGACCTCGCCGTCGCGGCGCACGGTCAGCGCAGCGCGGCCCGGGCCGCCTTTCTCGACGACGCGCAGGCGGATGTTCTGATCCTTGCCGACGATGCCGAAGCGCGGCGAATCGACCAGCACGATGCGGCGGTCGATCTCACGCTCGCGGCCGGTGGTCAGAACGTGGAGCGGGGCGCGCAGGCCGAGCGCCTCGGCATTGGCCGGTGCATCATGGGCGAGTCCGTCGGTGATCACGATCGCTCCGGCGACACGCTCCGAGGGCACGTCGGCGAGGCTGGAGGCCAGCGCCTCGAACAGCCTTGTGCCGTCGCCGGCGCCCTGCGCATCGGTAACCTCGACGGTACGCGTCTCGACTCCGTTGACGCCGCGCAACTGGTTCTCGACCTCGGCCTGGGCGGCCTGGGTCTGAGCGCTGCGGTCGGCGAGCCGGTTCGAGCCGGAGCGGTCGCCGACGACGGCGACGACGTCCTTGACCGGCTCGCGCTCCTCGAAGACCAGCGAGGGGTCGGCGAGCGTGATCGTCAGCACGGTCAGCGCCAGGGCGCGCAGGATGGCGCTGCGGCCGGCGAGCACCAGCGCCGCGCCGGCGGCGAGCGCGGCCAGCACCGCGAGCCCGATCAGCTGCGGCAGCGGGACCAGCGGGGCGAAGGTCAGGCTCCACATCGGCTAGAATTCCAATCCCATGCCGGTCCGCCGCATCACTGCCCCAGCCTTTCCAGCAGGGCCGGGACGTGAACCTGGTCAGCCTTGTAGTTGCCGGTGAGGGCGTACATCACGAGGTTGACGCCGGCGCGCAACGCCATTTCGCGCTGGCGAGGATCGCTGCCTGACATCGGGACGAGCGCCTCGCCTCGCCGACCGACAGCCCAGGCTGAAGCGAGGTCGTTCGAGGTGATGACGATCGGCGAGACGCTGTCGCCGGCGCGGGCCGGGCGCCGGCCATCCTCGCCGGCCGGCGGCAGGATCTCGACCCAGGTCGTGCCTGTGTCGTAGCGACCGACGAAGCCGTCGAGGATGTAGAAGGTCTTGGTCAGGACGTGGTCG
>JAEXUU010000064.1 GCA_023452965.1 Pseudomonadota bacterium
CGCCCATGAAGCCGAGCAGCAGCCAGACCACCAGCGCGTTGGTGTGGATCATGCGGACGATGCTGAAGGGCAGAAGCTCGGACAGCGTATTGGGCAGGACGTAGATCAGTCCGGCGAGGGTTCCGAACGCCACCTGCGCGACGAACAGCGCCAGTGCTCCGTAGAAATAGAGCATTGCGACGCTTTGGGTCTTGTATCTCGTTGTGTTGTAGCCACTCATGGCTCTCTCCTGTCGCGCTGTCTCAACCGGCATCGTTGGGCGGCCACTTCTGGGTCTTGATCCGGCTCGTCCATTCCAGGAAATCGGCGAGATCGTTCAGCTCTTGATCGGTCAGGTTGAACTGCGGCATCTGGCGCCGGCCCTCGATGCCGGTCGGCTGCGCTCCCATCCAGGCCTTCAGGCTCTCGCGCGCGCCGGCATGGTCCTTGTCGCCGCCATAGCGCTTCCAGACATTGCCGAGCTCCGGCGCGAAATAGGCGCCTTCGCCGAGGAGCGTGTGGCAGTTGATGCAGGAGTTGCGCTCCCAGACATGCTTGCCGCGGGCGACCGCCTGGGTCAGCGTCGATTCGTCGGTCGATTGCGTCCGGATGAACCAGTGGCTGTGGGCCGTAAGGCCGACGAAGATGGCGAAGAAGAAGATCGACCCGCCATAGAAGACGTTTCGCGCCCCCGCCTTTGTCAGACGTTCGGCCATGCATTTCCCCTTCCGCTGAATAGCCGTTGCGGCGGCTGCCCGGCGACGGCCGGCGCCGCGCTCCCCGTCCGGTCGCGGAAGGGAGCGGCCTAGCGATAGCTGGTCGCCCTCCGGGCTTGTTTGCGAATTGGCAAACAGGAAGAGCGCGGGGCTTCGCGGCAGCCCAAGCGGTTTCGTCGCTGCGATGCCTGCGCCGGAACCTCGCGCGCATTGGCCCGTTGCTCCCGAGAGGAGACAACGCCATGGCCAATCAGAGGACACCGATGTTGACGGACGCGCCGGCGGTCTACCGGACGGCCCAGCGACCGGGGCAGTCCGGCGCGCCGGAGCAGAGGCGCAACGGGCCGAGCCCGCTTTCCCAGCATCCGACCGGGCCCCACGCGCCTTTCGAGGAGCATGAAAGCGACGGCGCCGCGGCGATCAGGCATGGGCGGCAGGTCGCACCGCCGCCCGGCGGCGCGAGCAGGCGAGGCTAGGCAGGGACCGCCCTTCCGGCCGCAGCACGGTTCGTTGCAAGAGGTTCGTCCCTTCCGGGAACCATCCTGCCTGTCCGGTGTTGACCCAGACCTGCAGCAGCAAGCCAAGGAGGACGACATGGCCGATGTCGGCAATGCGCAGCGGGAGATCCGCAGGATCGCCTACCGGCTCTGGATGGAGGAGGGGCAACCCGAGGGCCGCGACCGCGAGCACTGGGAGCGGGCCAAGGAGATCTGGAATTTCCGTCATCGCGACGACGAGGCCGAGACCTCGGATCGGCAGATGGAGGCCTCGGGTAGCGGGCACGCCGCGCCGAGCGACGCCACGCCCCGGCGCCGGACCCAATAGCCGACGGCAGCAGCCGCTGGCTCTGCCGAGCGCGAGTCCCGCGATGGCAAGTCCTGAGGTTGCGCGCTTTCACGCGCAACGCTGATCTCAGGACGCGTTCGGCATGCGCGGCAGCAGGAAGGCCAGCAGGCCGACGGCCGGCAGCCAGGAGCAGAGCTTGAAGACTGCGACGATGCCGATCTGGTCGGCCAGCGCGCCGATCCCGGCTGCGGCGATGCCGCCGAGACCGAAGGCCAGCCCGTAGAACAGCCCGCCGACCAGCCCGACCCGGTGGGGCACGAGATCGATGGCGTAGATCAGGATCGCCGAAAAGGCGCTCGCCATGATCAGGCTGATGACGATGCTGAGCACGCCCGTCCAGAACAGGTCGGCATAGGGCAGCAGCAAAGCGAAGGGCAGCGAGCCCAGGATCGAGATCCAGATCAGCCGGTCGCGGCCGCTCCGGTCTCCTATCATGCCGCCTACGATGACGCCCACCGCACCGACGACGAGATAGAGGAACAGCATGATCTGCGAGAGCTGCAGGCTGATCCCGAAACGCTCGATCAGATAGAAGGTGTAGTAGGAGGTGAAGCCCGCCGTGTAGGCGTTCTTCGAGAACAGGATGATGATCAGCACGGTCATCGCCAGGGCGATGTGGGCGCGCGGCAGGCGCGGCGCCGCCGGCTCGGCCGGTCTGTCCTTGCTCGCCGCCGCCTGGTCGCGCCGCATCGCGGCATAGCGTGCGCCGGTCCAGGCCATCAGCACCATCGCCGCCAGCGCGATCACCGAGAACCAGGCGAGGCTCTGCTGCCCCCGGGGCACGACGATGGCGGCAGCCAGCAGCGGGCCGATGGCGTAGCCGGTGTGGCCGCCGATCTGGAAGATGCCTTGGGCGAAGCCCTGCCGGCCGGCGGCGGCATGGCGGGCCATCCGGGTCGCTTCGGGGTGGAACACCGCCGAGCCGAGCCCGACCAGGCCCGCCGAGACCAGCACCATCTCGTAGCTGACCGCGAAGGAGAGCCCGAGCAGGCCGAGCAGGGTCGAACCCATGCCGGCGACCATCGCATAGGGCCAGGGCCTGCGGTCGGTGACATATCCGTGCACCGGCTGGAGCAGCGAGGAGGTCACCTGGAAGGCCAGAGTGATCAGGCCGATCCGCGCGAAGTCGAGCTGGTACGCCTCCTTGATCAGCGGGTAGAGCGCCGGGATCATCGACTGGATCAGGTCGTTGAGCAG
>JAEXUU010000641.1 GCA_023452965.1 Pseudomonadota bacterium
GATCGACTACGCCACGACCAAGGGCGGCATCCACGCCTTCACCCGCTCGCTGGCCGCGCATCTCGTTCCCCGCGGCATCCGCGTCAACGCGGTCGCGCCCGGCCCGGTCTGGACGCCGCTCAACCCGTCCGACAAGACCGCGGAGAACGTCGCCGAGTTCGGCTCCCTCGTGCCGATGGGCCGCCCGGCGCAGCCCGAGGAGATCGCTCCGGCCTATGTCTTCCTCGCCTCGCCGCAATGCTCCAGCTACATCACCGGCGAGATCCTGCCGATCATCGGCGGCCATGGTTGAGCCCGATCGCCGCCGCGAAATGATCATCAAAGATTTCGGAACGGCTCCTGCTCCGACGGGTTGAATCCCCAAGCGTTATCGACAGGAGATCGACGATGAAACCTCTGAAGATCAGCCAGATTGCTGGTGTCCTTGCTGCTGGAGCGCTCGCGCTTTCTTCCGGCGCGGCCCTGGCGCAAGGCGTCGACCTCAGGCCCGAGAACAGCGGGCCGAAATACGAGCGTGGCCCGACCAGCTGGGACAATGCGCCGCAGCGCGGCAACACCTATCGCGCCGACGATTACCGACCGCGCTATGATTATCGGCCGGGCTATGAACGCAGCGAAGCCGTGACACAGCGCGAGGCGCTGCGAATCGCCAGACGCAACGGAGTCAGCGAGGTCGACGGCGTTCGCTGGAACGGCAATGCCTGGGTGATCGACGGCGCCGACCGGCGCGGCGACGAGATGCGCGTCGAGATCAACTGGCGCGGCGAAATCGTCGACGTCGACCGCGACTAGCCCGCTTTCCGAGACGAACCACCTTGAGCGGCCCCAACGGGCCGCTTCTTTTTTGCGGCTCAGACGGCGCGCAGCGGCGCCGAGCTGCCCGAGGAGCGCTTTGCCGCCAGCACCGTCAGCACCAGGAAGACCATGAGCGTCAGGGCCTGGGCGATGGCGAAAGGCGGCTCGGCCTGCGTCGGCGCCATGGCGTTCAGCACCGGCACCTTGAGGAAGAGCTGAGCGATCAGCACGAAGATCAGGAGGTAGAAGGAGAGCATGGCGGTGATGGCGTACGTCCGCCGCCAGCCACCCTGCAAGCCGCGCGCGTAGAGGGCGATGGCGGCGACCGCCAGCAGCACCAGCGAGATCGCCCCGACGATATGCGAGGGCAGGACGCCGCTGAACGGGAAGAGGAAGCCGGTCGCGCTGGTCGCGATCGCCGTCGAGAGGAAGATGCCGTTCCAGCGCGGGCTGAGATGGCCTTTAAGCAAGGCCGCCGCCGCCGGAAAGCCGGCGACGATGGCGATCAGGCTGAGCCAGGTGTGGAAGCCGACAAGCGTCGTCGGATCGAGCACGAACATGAAGAAGCGCCCTCATTACCCAAGGGCACTCTGCGCTTCGTCCCTGCGGCTGCCAAGCCACAATTTCGAGCAGATCCAATCTTCGCGCGATCAATCCGTCAGGCTGACGCGGACGCTCTCGCCCTCCTCCGCCGTGGCACGCTGCAGCGTCGCCTTGGCTTCGTCGACCTGGCGCTGGCGGTTCCAGAGCGCGGCGTAGACGCCGTCCGCCGCGAGCAGCTCGCGATGGTGGCCGCGCTCGACGATCAGCCCCTTGTCGAGGACGATGATCTCGTCGGCATTGATCACGGTCGAGAGGCGATGCGCGATCACCAGGGTCGTGCGGCCCTGGCTCACCCGGTCGAGCGCGTCCTGGATCTCCTTCTCGGTGAAGGAATCGAGCGCCGAGGTCGCCTCGTCGAGGACGAGGACCGGCGGCCCCTTCAGGATGGTGCGGGCGATGGCGACGCGCTGCTTCTCACCCCCGGAGAGCTTGAGGCCGCGCTCGCCGACCGAGGTCGCATAGCCTTCGGGCAGCGTCCTGATGAAACGGTCGATCTGGGCGAGGCGAGCCGCCTCCTCGATCTCTTCCTGAGTAGCCTCGGGGCGGCCATAGCGCAGATTGTACTCGATGGTGTCGTTGAACAGCACCGTGTCCTGCGGGACCATGCCGATCGCGGACCGCAGCGAGACCTGCTGGACGGCGGCGATGTCCTGTCCGTCGATCAGGATGCGCCCCTTCTGCGGCTCGTAGAAGCGGAAGAGCAGGCGCGAGATCGTCGACTTGCCGGCGCCGGACGGGCCGACGATGGCGATGGTCTTGCCCGCCGGCACGGAGAAGGAGATGCCGCGCAGGATCGGCCGCTCCGGCACATAGGCGAAGTGCACGTCCTCGAAGGTGACGGAACCGGCCCGAACATCGAGCGCAGGTGCCCCCGGCTTGTCCTGAATCTCGGGATCGCGGCCGATCAGCGAGAACATCTGCTCGATGTCGAGCGTCGCCTGCTTGATCTCGCGGTAGACGGTGCCCATGAAATTCAGGGGTATATAGAGCTGGATCAGCATGGCGTTGATCAGCACGAAGTCGCCGACCGTGTTGGTGCCGGCCTGGAAGCCGCGCACGCACATCACCATCGAGATGGTGAGGCCGGCTGCGAAGATCGCGGCCTGGCCGAAATTGAGCCAGGCGAGCGAGGTGTAGGACTTGATCGAGTTGCGCTCGTAGCGCGCCATCGACTGGTCGTAGCGCGCGGTTTCGCGCGCCTCGGCGCCGAAATACTTCACCGTCTCGTAGTTGAGCAGCGAGTCGATCGCCTTGGTGTTCGCCTCGGTGTCGGACTCGTTCATGCGGCGGCGGATCTCGATCCGCCACTCGGTCGCGACATAGGTGAACCGGCAATAGACGATGACCGTGAGCGCCACGACGGCCGCGTAGCGCCAGTCGAACTGCCAGACCAGCACGGCCATCACCAGCGCCAGTTCGCCCACCGTCGGGATCGCCTGCAGGATCCCCATGCGGCCGATGCCCTCGA
>JAEXUU010000643.1 GCA_023452965.1 Pseudomonadota bacterium
CGTATGACCGACGCGCCCCTCCTCGACGTCCACGACCTCAGCACGCATTTCTTCACCCGCGCCGGGGTGGTGAAAGCCGTCGACGGCGTCTCCTTCTCGCTGCGGCGCGGCGAGGTGATGGGACTCGTCGGCGAATCCGGCTCCGGCAAGAGCGTCACCGGCTTCTCGATCATCGGCCTGATCGACCCACCCGGCCGCGTCGCCGGCGGCTCGGTGAAGCTCGAAGGGCGCGAGCTCACCGGCCTGCCGCAGGACGAGCTCCGGGCCCTGCGCGGCAAGACCGTCTCGATGGTCTTCCAGGACCCGCTGATGACGCTGAACCCGGTGCTGACCATCGGCGAGCAGATCCGGCTGGCGCTGGAGGCGCATCGCAAGGTCTCGGCGGCGGAGGCGCGCCGGCGCGCGATCGAGGGCCTCGCGCAGGTGCGCATCCCCAACCCGCAGGCGACCGTCGATTTCTATCCGCACCAGCTTTCCGGCGGCATGCGCCAGCGCGTCGCCATCGCGATCGCCTTGCTGCATGGGCCGAAGCTGATCATCTGCGACGAGCCCACGACGGCGCTCGACGTCTCGATCCAGGCCGAGATTCTGGCCGAGATGAAGGAGCTCGTCGCCGAACTCGGCACCGCCCTGATCTGGATCAGCCACGACCTCGCCACCGTCGCCTCGATCGCCCAGTACGTCGCGGTGATGCGGCTCGGCAAGATCGTCGAAGCCGGCCCGATGCTCGACGTGCTGACCAGGCCACAGCATCCCTATACCCGCGCCTTGCTCGATGCCCTGCCCTCGCGCGGCACACCGGGTCAGTACCTGCTGCGCGGTGGCGGAGTTCCCGACGCCGCTCCGCCGCCACGCCTGCCGGCGGCGGAGGCCGAGCCGGCCGGCGACGAAGCCGCGCCCTATTTCGTGCTCGACGGCGTCAGCAAGCGCTTCGAGGCCCGCACCGGGGCACTGCGGGCAATGGCCGAGAGGCTCGGCCTCGCAAAGCCACCAGTATCGGTGCTGGCCGTCGATTCCGTCAGCCTGACCGTGCGGCGCGGCGAGGCGCTCGGCCTCGTCGGCGAATCCGGCTCCGGCAAATCCACGCTGGGGCGGATGGCGGCTGGCATCTACGCGCCAAGCGCCGGCACGGTGCGCCTCTCCGGCCGGCCGGTGATGAGCGCCGGCGAGACACCGCGCAAGCTCACCACCCGCGTCCAGACGATCTTCCAGGACCCGTTCGCCTCGCTCGATCCGCGCATGCGCATCGGCGACAGCATCAGCGAGGGGCCGCGCGCCCATGGCCTAGTTGGCAAGGCCGAGGCCGAGGCTTACGTCCGCGACTGGCTCGGAGCCGTCGGGCTCGATCCCGCTTTCGCCGGCCGCTATCCGCACCAGTTCTCGGGCGGCCAGCGCCAGCGCGTCGCGATTGCCCGTGCGCTAGCCATGCAGCCGGACCTCGTGATCTGCGACGAGCCGGTCGCCTCGCTCGACGTCTCGATCCAGGCGCAGATCCTCAACCTGCTGATGCGGCTGCGCAGCGAGCTCGGCCTGACCCTGATCTTCATCTCCCACGACCTCTCGGTGGTGCGCCATCTCTGCGAGCGGGTAGCGGTGATGTATCGCGGCAGCATCGTCGAGGAAGGCCCGGCGGCCGAGGTCTATGACCGGCCGCAGCACGACTACACCAAGCGACTGCTCGCCGCCGTGCCGGTGCTGCCGGCGGCGGCCGCGTGACTGGAGGATGACGATGGACGCTCTCGAACCCTGGCAGTGGTCGGAAGAAACCTGGCGCGGCAAGGTCGAGCGCGTGCGCGCCGGCCGCAATCTCAAGCCGAAGAGCTGGCCGGGCGGCGCGCGCTGCGCGGTGGCGCTTTCCTTCGACGTCGACCACGAGACCAACGAACTGCGCGACGGCGGCAAGTCGGTCGGGCGGCTCTCCTGGGGGCAATACGGCAACCGCGCCGGCATGCCGCGCATCCTGTCGATGCTGGCGAAGGAAGAGATCAAGGCGAGCTTCTTCGTGCCAGCGGTGACCGCCCTGCTCTATCCCGACGAGCAGCGCCGCGTCGTCGCCGAGGGGCACGAAATCGGCCTTCATGGCTGGATCCACGAGGTCAACACGGCGGTGCCGCCCGACAAGGAGCGCGAGCTGCATCTGCGCTCGGCCGATACGCTGGAGAGGATCACCGGCGTCAGGCCGGTCGGCATGCGCACCCCGTCCTGGGATTTTTCCGAGGTGACGCTCGCGGTCGAGCGCGAGCTCGGCCTGCTCTACGATTCCTCGCTGTTCGCGGATGACGACCCCTATGAGCTGATCGAGAACGGCGAGCCGACCGGCATGGTCGAGCTTCCGGTCGAGTGGATCCGGGACGACGCGGTCTATTTCAACATGAACCGCTTCCAGGCGCTGCGGCCCTATACGCCGCCGGAGGCGGTGTTCGACATCTTCCGCCGCGAATTCGACGGCGCCTACGAGGATGGCGGGCTCTTCCTTTTGACCATGCATCCGCACGTCATCACCTATCGCTCGCGCTTCTGGATCGTCGAGGAGCTAGTGCGGCACGCCAAGGGCAAGGGCGATGTCTGGTTCGCGACGCATGCCGAGATCGCGGCCTATGTGAAGGCGCAGGCCGGGCTCTGAAACCTGCGCAAAGCCGGGCCGGTTGCCGCTTGGGAAGCGGAACCGTGCCCGATTTCGGCCGTTTTCGGTTCATCCGGAATTCAGGGCGCGAGGGCGCTGATGTCCGGAAGAACAACTGGAAACGGACGTCACCATGCGCCTCAAGAACCTGCTCCTGCTCGGCACCCTGATCCCCGCCATCGCTCTTTCGCAGGGCAGTTTCGCCGCGCCATCGCTCCCGCTCGCCCAGGCCCAGTCGGGCGATGACGACCGGCCCGATCCGCGCCGCCAACGGCCAGGC
>JAEXUU010000155.1 GCA_023452965.1 Pseudomonadota bacterium
CCTCGCCCTCGACGCGCACGATCGCGGTCTCAGGGCCGAGGAAGCGGTCGGTGTCGATCTTCACCTTGACGCCGCAATAGCTGAAGATGCCCTCGGTCACGACGGTGACCATGTCGACGCCGTCGACCTCGGACGAGACGATGAAGGGCGCGGGCTTGTAGTCGGGATACGTCGTGCCGGCGCCGATCGCCGTCACGAAGGTGCCGGGCTGGTGCAGGATGTCGCCATCCCATTCGCGCGGACCGGCGAAGGAGACGAGTTCGCCGCCCTGGTCGATGGTGCGGTCGAGCATCACATGCGGATCGACCCGGACGAGATTGCCGTCGACATTGCCGTAGCGGTCGCAGGCGCCGACCGCGCCCGGCTTGATGTAGCACATGACCGGACAGGCATCGCAGCGGATCTTGTCGTCGGCGGTCGCGGTTGCTTCCCCCAGGCTCATCGTCAACCCTCGCCGTCAGTGCGGCTAATCATTTGTACACAAATGACGTTGGCGCATGGTGGCCAGACTGTCAAGATAGCCCTCCGAGGGGCCTCCGACCAGAAGCGTATCGATGTCCTGCGCGAGCGAGCGAGGCTTGGCACGAAGGGGGCATGTTCCTCGCTGCAGACGGCATTCTCCGCGAGCGCGGGGGATTTCGGGCGAGACGTGCCGCCCCAATGCCGCTATCCAGCGCTGATTGACAGTCAGAAAAATCGACTGTTATTATTCGTATACAAATAAAATTTCGCTCGGATTGGCGCGCCGATTCCGAGGAGAAGGCTCAAGGCGATCAGCGCCCGAGGAGGGGTTTCGATGTACGACAGCTTTGTTACGGATCGCCTGATCGATCTCTGGCTGACCGAGGATATCGGCGCCTGCGACCTGACCGTGCAAGTCATGATCGAGGCGAACGAGACCGGCAAGTTCCATATGAACGCCCGCGAGCCGATGATCGTCGCCGGCATCGAGGTCGCCGCCCGCGTCTTCAAGCGTTACGATCCCGAGCTCAAGGTGAAGCTGCTCGTCAAGGACGGCGACAAGGTCGAGAAGGGCGCGATCCTGATCGAGGTCGAGGGCTCTGCCCGCAGCGTGCTGACCGCCGAGCGCACCGCGCTCAACATCGCCCAGCGCCTCTCCGGCATCGCCAACGAGACCGCTCGCTATGTCGCGGCGATCGCCGGCACCAAGGCCCGTCTGATCGACACGCGCAAGACCACGCCCGGCCTGCGCATGATGGAGAAGCACGCGGTGACCTGCGGCGGCGGCCTGAACCATCGCCTCGGCCTCGATAACGGCGTGATGATCAAGGACAACCACATCGCCGTCTGCGGCAGCATCAGCGCCGCCGTCGAGCGGGCCCGCAAGAAGCTGCCGGTGCTGACCAAGCTCGAGGTCGAATGCGACCGGCTCGAACAGGTCGAGGAGGCCGTCAAGGCCGGCGCCGACGTGATCATGTTCGACAACATGTCGGTCGCCGACATGACCAAGGCCGTCGCCATGATCGGCGGGCGCGCCAAGACCGAAGCCTCGGGCGGCATCCGCTTCGAGACCATCCGGCCGATCGCCGAGACCGGCGTCGACTACATCTCGACCAGCAAGATCACCCAGTCGGCCCCGGCGGTCGACATCGGCCTCGACGAGGCCTGATCCTGCGATGCGCCCCGGCACGTTCTTCTTTGTCGTCGGCCCCAGCGGCGGCGGCAAGGATACCCTGATCGACGGCGCCAGGCAGGTCCTGGAGCCGACGGGGCGTTATGTCTTCGCCAGGCGGGTCATCACCCGCCCGGCCGGGTCGGCCGGCGAGGCGCATGAGGCGGCGACGGAAGTCGGGTTCGCGGCGCGCGAGGCCGCCGGCGATTTCCTGATCAGCTGGGGCGCCCATGGCTTGCGCTATGGGCTGCCCCGAGAGCTGATGACGGCGATCGAGAGCGGCCGCCATGTCATCGCCAACGGCTCGCGCGCTGTCATCGCCGAGCTGGCCGCGCTTCTGCCGCGCTTCGTCATCGTCGATGTCACGGCCCCGGCCGAGATCCTGGCCGCCCGGATCGCCGGGCGCGGCCGCGAGCAGGGCAGCGCCATAGAGAACCGGCTCGCCCGCAAGGTCGAGCCCTGGCCGGCCGGCATCCGCACGGTCACGGTCTGCAACGACCAGAGCCCGGAAACCGGGATCGAGCGCTTCATCGCCGCCGTCGAATCGGCCGCCAACACCTTGCGCCTGCGCCGCCTGCCGGTCTTCGCAGGCCGGGCCCACTGCGCCTGGCTCCCGGCCAAGGGCGAGCTCGTCAACGGCTTCGATTATCTCGGCCCCGGCCGGATCGAGATCTCCGGTGCCGGCGCCAGCATCCGCTCGGACATCCAGGTCGCGGATCTGCCCGCCGCGCTCGCGCCCGACGAGATCGGCCTCTCCAGCGAGGCCTTCGCCGAGCTCGGCCTTACCGAGGGGACGGAAGTCTCGATCCGGCGCACGCCCTCGCCGGAAAGCCGCGCCGCGCTGACCCGCAAGATCCAGGGTGGGGCGCTGACCGAGGCGCAGTACCACACGCTGATCCGCGACATCGTCGAATCCCGCTATCCCGATGGCGAAGTCGCGGCCTTCCTCGTCGCAGCGACGCAGAAACTCGGGGATGACGAGGTCGTCTCGCTCGCCCGCGTCCGCACCCGCTTCGCGCAGCAGATCAGCTGGTCCGACAAGATCGTCGTCGACAAGCATTCGATGGGCGGGATTCCCGGCAGCCGGATCACGCTGATCGTGGTGCCGATCGTCGCCGCCCATGGCGCCTTTCTGATGCCGAAGACCTCGTCGCGCGCCATCACCTCGGCTGCCGGCACCGCAGACGCGATGGAAGCGCTCGCCGATGTCGAGCTCACCCCGGCGGAACTGCGCGCCTGCGTCGAGAAGGCCCGGGCCTGCATCGCGTGGAACGGCCGGCTGAACCATTCCGTCGTCGACGACGTGATGAACGCGATCACAAGACCGCTCGGCATCGATTCCAATCGCTGGTCGGTGGCCTCGATCCTCTCGAAGAAGAAGACGGCCGGCTCGACCCATGTGATCGTCGATCTGCCCTATGGTCCGCGCGCCAAGCTGAAATCGCAGGAAGAGGCGGCCGAACTCGCCGCCCTGTTCGAGACCGTCGGGCGCGGGCTTGGCCTCGTCGTCGAAGCCTTCCCGACCGATGGCACCCGGCCGATCGGGCGCGGCATCGGTCCGGCGCTGGAATGCCGCGACGTCGCCTGGGCGCTCGACAACGACCCACAGGCGCCGGCCGACCTTGTCGCCAAGGCGCTGTTCTTCGCTGGCCGCATTCTGGCCTGGGACCCGGCGCTGGGCTCGGTCGAGGCCGGACGGGCGCGAGCCGAGGAATTGCTGCGCTCCGGCGCCGCGCGCACCGCCTTCGAGCGCATCGTCGACGCGCAGGGGCGCCACAACCCGCCCGTCATGCCGGGGTTGCTCGTCCATACGGTACGAGCCGAGACGGCGGGCACCGTCGCCGAGATCGATGGCTGGGCCGTCGCCGGCATTGCGAGGCGCGCCGGCGCGCCCTTCGACAAGGCGGCCGGCATCGATCTGCGCCGCGGTGTCGGCGACATCGTCGCTGTCGGCGATCCGCTGTTTGCGATCCATGCCAGCGCCTCGAGCGATCTCGACGAGGCGCGCGCGCTTGCGGCGGAGAGCGGCTGCTTCGTGATCAGGTAGGCCGCGGAGCCGGCTCTTCTCAGCGC
>JAEXUU010000230.1 GCA_023452965.1 Pseudomonadota bacterium
CGATGAGCATGGCCAAGGGGCTGCTGCCGGATCTCCACCCGCAATGCGCGGGCGCGGCGCGCTCGACCGTGCTGAAGGATTCCGACGTCGTCCTGCTGATCGGAGCGCGGCTCAACTGGCTCCTGTCGCACGGCAAGGGCAAGAGCTGGGGTGATCAGCCCAAGAAGTTCATCCAGATCGACATCGAGCCCAAGGAAATGGACTCCAATGTCGAGATCGTCGCGCCGGTTGTCGGCGATATCGGCTCCTGCGTCTCGGCCCTGCTCGCAGGCATGGGCGGCGCGTGGCAGGCGCCCCCTGCCGAATGGACGCAGGCCGTCGCCAAGAAGCGCGACGAGAACGTCGCCAAGATGGCGCCGCGCCTGATGAACAACAACGTGCCGATGGACTATCACGGTGCGCTCGGCGTGCTGCGCACCATCATCGCGGAGCGGCCGGACGCGATCCTGATCAACGAAGGCGCCAACACGCTCGATCTCGCGCGCGGCGTCATCGACATGCACCAGCCGCGCAAGCGCCTCGATGTCGGTACCTGGGGCGTGATGGGCATCGGCATGGGCTACGCCGTTGCCGCTGCTGTCGAGACCGGCAAGCCCGTACTCGCGGTCGAGGGTGATTCGGCCTTCGGCTTCTCGGGCATGGAGGTGGAGACGATCTGCCGGTACAACCTGCCGGTCTGCATCGTCATCTTCAACAATAACGGCATCTACCGCGGCACCGACGTCAACGTTGCCGGCGACGATCCCGCCACGACCGTGTTCGTCAAGGACGCGCGCTACGACCGCATGATGGAGGCGTTCGGCGGCGTCGGCGTCAACGCGATCTCGCCCGACGAGCTGAAGCGCGCCGTCAACGCGGCGATGGACAGCGGCAAGCCCACCTTGATCAACGCGGTGATCGACCCGACCGCCGGCAGCGAGAGCGGCCGCATCGGCAATCTCAATCCGCAAAGCGCACTCAAGAAGAAATAAGGGAGGAGGCAGACATGAAAGCGCTAGAAGGCGTCAAGGTTCTCGATTTCACCCATGTGCAGTCGGGCCCGACCTGCACGCAGCTCCTCGCCTGGTTCGGCGCCGACGTGATCAAGGTCGAGCGTCCCGGCACCGGCGACATCACGCGCGGCCAGCTTTGCGACGTGCCGGATGCGGACAGCCTCTACTTCACGATGCTGAACCACAACAAGCGTTCGATCACGCTCGACACCAAGAATCCCAGGGGCATGGAAGTGCTCTGGGAGATGGTGAAGGTCTGCGACGTGATGGTCGAGAACTTCGCCCCCGGCGTGCTCGACCGCATGGGCCTGACCTGGGCGAAGGTCCATGAGGTCAACCCGCGCATGATCGTCGCCTCGATCAAGGGCTTCGGCGCGGGCCCCTATGAGGACTGCAAGGTCTACGAGAACGTCGCGCAATGCGCCGGCGGCGCGGCCTCGACCACCGGCTTCCGCGATGGCGTGCCGCTCGTCACCGGCGCCCAGATCGGCGATTCGGGGACCGGCCTGCATCTGGCGCTCGGGATCGTCACGGCGCTCTACCATCGCACCCATTCCGGCCTCGGCCAGAAGGTCGATTGTGCGATGCAGGATGGCGTGCTCAATCTCTGCCGCGTCAAGCTGCGCGACCAGCAGCGGCTCGATCATGGCCCGCTCAAGGAATACAGCCAGTTCGGCGAGGGCGTGCCCTTCGGTGACGCCGTGCCGCGCGCCGGCAACGATTCCGGTGGTGGCCAGCCCGGCCGCATCCTGAAGTGCAAGGGCTGGGAGACCGACCCGAACGCCTACATCTATTTCATCACCCAGGCCCCGGTCTGGGAGAAGATCTGCGATGTCATCGGCGAGCCGACCTGGAAGACCGATCCGAACTACGCCAAGCCGCCGGCGCGTTTGCCCAGGCTGAACGAGATCTTCGGGCGGATCGAAGAGTGGACCATGACCAAGACCAAGTTCGAGGCCATGGACATCCTCAACGAATACGACATCCCCTGCGGGCCGATCCTCTCGATGAAGGAGATCGCCGAGGAGAAGTCGCTGCGCGAGACCGGCACGGTGGTCGAGGTCGACCATCCCAAGCGCGGCAAGTACCTTTCGGTCGGCAACCCGATCAAGCTCTCCAACAGCCCGTCCGAAGTGAAGCGCTCGCCGCTGCTCGGCGAGCACACCGACGAGGTGCTGCGCGACGTGCTGAAACTCGACGAGGCTCGCATCGCTACGATCATTGAGTCCGGCGCCACCGGCGCGGTGACGCGGGCGGCGGCGGAGTAACTCTCGCGCTTCTGTCGATTTTTTGGGACGGCGCTTCGGCAACGAGGCGCCGTCTTTTTTGTTCAGGTGAGCACGTGAGGCAAGGCTCTGATCGCCCTCAACCCAGCGGAACCGTCAGGCCGACCTTCACGCGGTCCATCGCGACGAAGGTGCGGAACTTGCGGACGTTGTTGTTCTCGAAGAACAGGCGCCGGGTCAGCGCTTCATAGTCGGTCATGCTGGGCACGACGACGATCAGGATGAAATCCGCCTCTCCGGTGACGTAGTAGCATTGCTGCACCTGCTCGGCGGCGGTGAACTCGCGCTTGGCAGCGTCGATATCCTTGGCCGTCTCGCTGACCAGTTCGACCTCGACGAAAAGCGTTATCGCCTGGCCGACGGCGGCGGGATCGACGACCGCGACATTCGCCCTGATCACGCCGGCCTGTTCGAGGCGCTTGATCCGGCGCTGGACGGCTGGAGCGGAAAGATTCACCGCCTGCCCGATCACCCGCTGCGGCGTCGTGTTATCGCGCTGCAATATGCCGAGGATCGCGATGTCGAAGCTGTCGAGGGTCAGCGCGTTCGGGGAAGCGGGCTTGGTCAATCGGCGCTCCGATGAAACAAACTTGCATTTGAAGCGCGCGATTGCAGCGCTCTTTTCGCGTCCGGTCTAATATCTTTGCGCCGTTACGTAGCGCAAGGACGGCGATGCTTCTCCTCAACCAACACCCCGATCACCGCACTCTGCTCGACCCTGTCGACGCTGAAACGCTCGGTGTCGCTGCGGCGGGCACGGTGGAGCGCTTCCTGTCCCATCGCCGCAACCACGCCGCGACGCCGCTCCATCTCCTCCCCGGCTTCGCTGCCGAGCTCGGCATCGGCGAGCTCGCGGTGAAGGACGAGGGGCAGCGGCTCGGCCTCGGCAGCTTCAAGGCGCTGGGCGGCGCCTATGCCGTGATGCTGCTCGTGCTCGAAGAGGCGTCGAAGCGTCTCGGCCGCCCCGTCGATGTTGCGGATCTGCATGCGCCCGAGGTCAAGGCGGTCGCGGGTGGCATGACATTCGCCTGCGCGACGGACGGCAACCATGGGCGCTCGGTGGCGCAGGGCGCCGAACTCGTCGGCGCGAGGGCCGTGATCTTCGTGCATGGTGGTGTCAGCGACGAGCGTGTCGCGGCGATCGCCCGTTTCGGTGCCGAGATGCGCCGAGTGGCCGGTACCTATGACGACTCGGTCTTGGAAGCCTCGCGCGTCGCGAAGGAGGAGGGCTGGACCGTCGTCTCGGACACCTCCTGGCTCGGATATGAGCGGATTCCCGGCCTCGTGATGCAGGGCTACACGGTGATCGTGCGCGAGGCCCTGCAACAGCTCGACCGCTCCCCGACCCATGTCTTCGTCCAGGCGGGGGTCGGCGGGATCGCCGCGGCGCTCTCGGCCCATCTTTCCCTCGCCTTGGGCGAGCAGCGGCCGACCTTCATCGTCGTCGACCCCGCCCGCGCCGCCTGCATCTTCGAGACCGCCAAGGCGGGCCATCCGGTCAAAGTCGCGCATGCCGAGCCAACGGTGATGGCGATGCTCGAATGCTATGAGCCATCCCCCATTGCCTGGCGCGTGCTGTCGCGCGTCGCCGACGCGTTCATGACCGTCGAGGACGCCGACGCGGTCGCGGTGATGAACCGCTTGGCCCGCCCCTCGGCCGGCGATCCGGCGATCGTCGCGGGCGAGAGCGGCGGTGCCGGCCTCGCCGGACTTCGGCGCGCAGCGGCCGATCCGGCGATGCGCGCCGCGTTGCGGCTCGACGCCTCCTCGCGTGTCCTCGTTGTCAACACCGAAGGCGCGACCGATCCCGGCCGCTACGAGGCGCTCGTCGGCCTTGCGCCGGACGCCGTACATTCATCCAATCCGACGTCAACGCGACAAGGCGGCTTCTGATGGCCAAGCTCGATCACGACGCCCTGCAGGACGAGATGACCGGCTGGCGGCGCCAGCTGCATGCCAATCCCGAATTCGGCTTCGAGGAGAAGCAGACCGCGGCCTTCGTCGCCGCCAGGCTGCGCGAATTCGGCCTCGACGATGTCGCCGAGGGCGTCGGCGGCACCGGCGTGGTTGGGACGCTGAAACGCGGCAGCGGCAACCGGTCCATCGCACTGCGGGCCGATATGGACGCGCTGCGCATCACCGAGCAGGGCGACCACGCCCACCGCTCGCGCTCGCCCGGTGTCATGCATGCCTGCGGCCATGACGGCCACACGACGATGCTGCTGGGGGCGGCCAAGCTGCTCGCCGCGGAAGGCGGCTTCGACGGCACGGTGCGCTTCCTGTTTCAGCCGGCCGAGGAATGGGGCAAGGGCGCCCTCGCCATGCTGGCCGACGGGCTGCTCGAACGCTTCCCCTTCGAGGAGATTTACGGGCTGCACAATGCGCCCGGCCTCGCTGTTGGCCGCTTCAAGACGCGAGCCGGGCCGTTCATGTCGGCCGAGGACAATTTCGAGATCGTGCTCAGGGGCGTCGGCGGACATGCCGCGCGGCCGCATTCAGGCAATGAGGTCCTGGTCGCGGCCTGCGCGCTCGTCACCAATCTCCAGACCATCGTCTCGCGCCGCCTGAGCCCGGCGGATATCGGCGTCGTCTCGGTCACTGAGCTGCTGACGGACGGCACGCGCAACGCCTTGCCGGGTCTGGCGCGCATTCTCGGCGACGCCCGCAGCTTCCGCCCGGAGATCAGCGCCGAGATCGAGAAGCAGATGGGCATCATCGCCGAGGGTACGGCGCTGGCCTACAACGTCACTGCCGAGCTGACCTATACGCGAGAATTCGTGCCGCTCGTGAACGACGATGCCCTGGTTCAGGAGGCCGCGACCGCCGCGCGCACGGTCTTCGGGGAGGACGGCGTCGCCATCGCGCGCGAGCCGATGACCGGCTCGGAGGATTTCGCGCGCTTCCTCGAGCACGTGCCGGGCTGCTTTGCCTATGTCGGCAATGGCGAGGGCTCAGCGCCGCTGCACAACCCGACCTATGATTTCAACGATGAGGGCCTGATCCACGGTGCGCGGTTCCACGCCGCGATCACGCGGCAGCGCCTTCGTTCCGCATAGACCTCTCCACCTGCTGAAGGCTCACCCTGCCGCTTCGCCAGAGGCGCTGGTGCGGTGCCGTGCGGGCGGCAGCGCCGCGGACTGCACAGATAGTCCCTAGCAAAAACAAGCAACGATAACCGGAGGATGGAACGATGAGAACAATCACGGCCGCGGCAATTCTTGTGGCGGCGATGGCCGGTGCCGCGAATGCCAAT
>JAEXUU010000246.1 GCA_023452965.1 Pseudomonadota bacterium
CACCGGCACCCTGCCCTTCGCCTGGTCGATGACGATCTCGGTGACCTCGCCGTGCTCGGCATGGCTCAGCGTCGGGCTTTCGCCGGTGGTGCCGACGGGCACGAGCCCATGGCTGCCGCTCTCGATCTGCCAGTCGACCAGCGCGCGCAGGGTCGCTTCGTCGATCTTGCCGTCCTTGAACGGCGTCACCAGCGCGGTGAGCGAACCGGTGAAGGGCACATGCTTGGTCATGGGCGGTCCTGAAAACGACATAGTTGCGCGGAAAACGGGCGACAGACATAGCCTTTCAGTCGCAGTCCGCAAAGCCGGCAACCCATCAATTATCGTGGCGGCATGGTTAGGACTTCATAAAGCTCGGTCTCGGAGCATAGGCCACTGCTACGATTCTGTTTGCCGGAGCAGGTTCCGCAAAAGTCGGCAGCTCTTTTGCGATGAGAACGTGCTCCAGTTCGTAACGCTGCGCGCCTTCTCCCGTTCGGCCGCTTTCGACCGACCGAGAGAAAGTGCGCTAGGGGGGATCCCTCGATGGCGCTATCGCCGGGCCGACGGTTCTTTGGAGCTGGCCTGACGCTCATATTGGTGGCAACCGGCCCGTGCTCGGCAGGCCCCGACGGCTCGCATCCCTTTCAGGAAGAGCGGCTGGCGAGCGTCAACACGCCTGCAGCAGATGCCGGAAACACCAGCGTCGATGTCGGCGTCACCGCTTCGCTCGCGCCGCAGGTCGAGCCGCCCGCATCGCCCGTGCCGCCGGCCGAGATCGCCCGGCCGGAAGAGCGGATCGACCTCGAACCGCTGAAGAAGGCGGTTCTGGCCTATCGGACCGGCAAGCTGGAAGAAGGCGACGCCGTCGCCCGCGGCGTCGACGACAAGGCGGTGCGCGGCATGCTGGAATGGGTGGCGCTGCGCAGCCTGACCAATGTGGTGAGCTTCGAGCGCATCGACGCCTTCCTCGACGAGTTCCCGAACTATCCCGGCACCACGCCGTTCCGCCGGCGCGCCGAGGCGGCGCTGATCAACGACCGCCGCAGCCCGGAGACCGTCCGCGCCTTCTTCCATGGCGGCGAGCCGATCAGCCCGGCCGGCCGCGTCGCGCTCGCGCGGGCCCTTGACGCCGAAGGCAAGCAGCAGGAAGCGCTCGCACTGGCGCGTCGGACCTGGCTCAACGACCATCTCGGCGCTGGGCTCGAAAAGATCGTGCTCGACAATTTCGGCGACAAGCTCAGCACCGCCGATCATCGTCTGCGCAGCGAGCGCTACCTCTTCGCCGGGAAAGGCGAGGAGGCGCTGCGCAATGCCGCGCGCGTCTCGCAGGACTATGTCGCGCTAGCGAAGGCCCGCCTCGCCTCGGCCAAGGCCAAGGGTCCGATCGCGCAGAAGCAGATCGACGCCGTGCCGGTGGCCATGAAGAAGGACATCTCCTTCGCTTTCCTGCAGGCGCAACAGGCGCGCCGCAGCGGCAAGGCGGCGGATGCCGCAAAGGCCATTGCCGAGGTCCCGCGCGACCCGGCCCTGCTCGGCGATGGCGACGGCTGGTGGACCGAGCGCCGGCTGATCGCCCGCAGGCTGCTCGACGATGGCGACGCCAAGACGGCCTATGCCGTGGTTTCCGGCCATGGCGCCGAGGATACGGCCGAACGCATCGACGCCGAATGGCATGCCGGCTGGATCGCGCTGCGCTTCGAGAAGGATGCGGAACGGGCAGCGAAACACTTCGCCGAAGCCGCCAAGATCGCCGAGACGCCGATCTCGGTCGCCCGCGCCACCTATTGGCAGGGCCGGGCTGCCGACGTCCTTGGCAAGGCCGAGGAAGCGAAGGCCTTCTATGCCCGGGCCGCCGAGCACCCTGTCGCCTATTACGGCCAGCTTGCCCGTGCCCGGCTCGGCTTCACCGACCTGCCGGTCAGGCGTACCGTTGCAGCGCCGCTCGCGCACCTGCCCGGCTTCAAGGCCGCCAAGCTGCTCTACGAGATCGAGGCGCCCGACCTTGCCGGCCAGTTGCTGATCGACCTGTCGCAGCGTCTGCACGACACCGCCGCGCTCGAGGCCATCGCCGACCTCGCCCGCCAGCGCGGCGACCCCAAGACCCTCCTCACCATCGGCAAGATCGCGCTGCAGCGCGGCTTCCCGCTGGACGAGGCAGCATTCCCAACTTTCGGCGTGCCGGAGTTCCCAACCCTGGGCGATCCGATGGAGCGCGCCATCGTCCATGCCATCGCCCGGCAGGAAAGCGCCTTCGACCCGGCGGCTGTGTCGCATGCCGGCGCGCTCGGGCTGATGCAGATGATGCCGGCGACCGCGCGCGAAACGGCAAGGCGGGCACAGCTGCCCTTCGAGCTCGAACGGCTGACCAAGGACCCGCTCTATTCGGCGAAGATGGGCGCCGCCCATCTCAACGACCTGCTCGGCGACTGGCGGGGGTCCTACATCCTGACCTTCGCCGCCTACAATGCCGGCTCGGGCAATGTGAAGAAATGGATCACCGCCTATGGCGACCCGCGCCTGCCCGAGGTCGATGCCGTCGACTGGGTCGAGCGGATCCCGTTCACCGAGACCCGCAACTATGTCCAGCGCGTCATGGAGAACCTGCAGGTCTATCGCCAGCGCCTGAACCAGCGCACCGCCTACATGATCGACCAGGACCTGAAGCGCGGTGGAAAGCGCGAGTGAGGCGTAGGTCATCCTGCCCGAAAGAGGCGAGAACGGGCTTTGCCGCAGCGGAGGCGGCATGCGACAAGCCTTGTCGACCACGCCAGAGGATCGCGCATGGACGCCGATAGCGGATTCCGCTCGCTCTATTTCAGCGCCCGCGACGGGCTGAAACTGCATGTGCGTGAATACGGCCCGCTCGCGGCGCGTGCCCTGCCCGTCATCTGCCTGCCCGGCCTCGCGCGCACGGCGGCCGACTTCCACGAGCTCGCGCTGGCGCTGAGCAGCGATGCGGCTGAACCCCGGCGCGTCCTCGCGCTCGATTATCGCGGACGCGGCCGCTCGGAATACGACCGCGACTGGCGCAATTACGACATCCGCATCGAGCTCGACGATCTCATGCAGGTTCTCGCGGCTACCGGCATCGAGGAAGCGGCCTTCGTCGGGACCTCGCGCGGCGGGCTCCTGACCATGGCCCTGGCGGTGGCGCGGCCGAGCGTGATCAAGGGCGTCGTGCTCAACGATGTCGGACCGGTGATCGATGCGCGCGGCCTGCTGCGCATCCGCGGCTATGTCGGCAAGCTGCCGACGCCGCGCAGCTTCGCGGAAGGTGCCGAAATCCTGAAACGGCTGTCCGACCAGCAGTTCCCGCTCTTCGGTGACCGGGAATGGGAGATCATGGCCCGCCGCACCTGGACGGAGCGCAGCGGCGCGCTCGTCCCCGATTACGATCCGAGGCTGCTCAAGACGCTCGAGGAACTCGATCTCGAAGCGCCGCTGCCTGTGCTCTGGCCCTATTTCGCCGCGCTGAACCACGTCCCCGTGCTCGGTATCCGCGGCGAGAACTCCGACCTTCTGGCCGACCAGACCTTGACGGAGATGGCCGAGCGCCATCCGCAATGCGAGATCTTCACCGCGCCGGGACAGGGGCACGCGCCGCTGCTCGGCAGCCGCGACATGACGAAACGGATCGGCAGGCTGGTCGGCCGCGCGGAAAAGCGCGCCGCCTAACGGCGCGCCCGCAAGAGGTTCGCCGGCGAGCGGTCGGCGTCGTCACCCCCTGCCGCGCCGCTCCTTCTCTGCGCGCGAATGCGCCGTCTCGCCACCGGCGGCCAGGATACGCGCCTCGGCCCGCCATTGCTCGGCGATGTCGCGCCCCGGGAAACCGGTGTGGTGCGCGATGTAGCGCAGCTCTTCCGCCCCGAGCGAAGCGAGCTGGTCGAAATGCCAGATACCGAGCCCGTTCAGCTTTTCGGCGATGGTGCTGCCGACGCCGTCGATTAGGGAGAGATCGTCCGGCCTGCCGTCGCGGGCCGACGCGAGCAGATTGCCCGGCCGCGTGCCTTCGAGAGCCGCGCCGGACATGGTGACAGGCGCCGCCTGATCGGCCGGCGCCGCATTTCCGGCAAGCGCCGCAGCCTGCGCGACCCATTCCTCGCGCTCTATCCGGCCGGGGAAGGCGAGGTAGCCGCCGACCCAGTCGACATTCTCCGGCGTCCAGGCCGCGATCTGGCTGAAATGCCAGATGCCGAGCGCGTGCAGGCGCTCCTCGTTCTGCGGGCCGACGCCCTTGATCAGCTTGAGATCGTCGGCAACGCCTCCGCGCGCCGCGACATAGCCCGACGGCCGGCGTCCGGCGATCGCATCCTCACCGTCGAGCTTCGGCATCGGCGCAGGCTCGGTTGACGCCGAGCGCGCGGCTGCGGCTGGCGCCGGCAGGCCAGGAGCCGGCCGCGGCAGCGCCAGGCGCGGCGCCGGCAAGGCCAACGCCGCCTCGGGGACCACCTCGCTGCCCTTCAGCAGACAGCCGACCAGGCAGCCGGCGGCATAGACCGCGACATAGAGCAGGCCGGTTTCGATCCAGAAGGCCGGCTGGTTGTTCAAGGCGCGTAGCCAGACCAGTGCCGCCGCCCCACCCCAGAGCAGAACGACGAGCAGCACCGGCCCCGACATGAGACCGCGCAAGCCGCCGCGGCAGGTCAGCCAGCCGAAGACGAGTCCGATCGCGAAAGCCGCGATCAGGAACCAGACGAAATGGAGCGCGAGATACAGCATGGCTTGCGTCCCTATTTCGCGACGGTGAACTGGACGCGGCGATTCTTGACCTTGGCTTCGGTATCGCCATGGGCAACCAGCGGCCGCTCGACGCCATAGCCCTTGACCTCGAGCTGGTCGGGTTCCAGCCCGCGCCGGACGAGTTCCTCGCGAACCCGCAA